>JAGGVO010000058.1 GCA_021157965.1 Candidatus Neomarinimicrobiota bacterium | reverse complement strand
TTAAAGTGGCACGCGAGCTGGGTTCAGAACGTCGTGAGACAGTTCGGTCCCTATCCGCCGTGGGCGTAGGAAATTTGAGAGGAGCTGCTTCTAGTACGAGAGGACCGAAGTGGACGAACCTCTAGTGTATCAGTTATCACGTCAGTGGTATCGCTGAGTAGCTACGTTCGGATGAGATAAGCACTGAAAGCATATAAGTGCGAAACTCACCTCAAGACAAGATTTCCCTGAAGAGTCCTTGTAGACGACAAGGTTGATAGGCCACAGATGTAAGCTCAGTAATGAGTTTAGTCGAGTGGTACTAATTACTCGTTTGACTTTGTCAATCTTTTAATTTTTTCAGTCGGTAGCTGCAGCATCTGTTGTTCACCCTTAAATTTATATTTCCGGGCGATTATATCGTAGGGGAAACACCTCTTCCCATTCCGAACAGAGAAGTTAAGCCTTACAGAGCTGATGGTACTGCCCTGGCAACGGGGTGGGAGAGTAAGACGTCGCCGGAAACCTTATAAAAAGCCCCGCAATCGCGGGGCTTTTTTTATTTCCACCTGTTTTTTCTCTTACTGTATATGGAAATATCGATGCATGATTTCCAAACGCTTTATCACCTGCTCACGTGGTGATAATTGTTTCAACTCTCTCTGCAAGATGCCGTCATTATGTGATCGCAAATAACCAACGACCCAATCCAGCACTTCTTCAGGAAATGCTCCGGCATACCGTTCTCGCTCAGCTTGCAAATATTCGGCCGCTTCATGACAGGTACCGGGCAGAGATTGAAAACGCTCGGGGTCTCCCGTTTGCCCGGGATTCACATAATGACTTTCGGCTATTTTTAGGTATTTATCCGGATCTGAAAAGGTGGTGTGGATGGCATGGGTGATTCCCGCCAGAAGCAAATGGATAAAGGCTGAACCATCCGGACTCCGGATTTCAAAGGTCTGGCGAATGTATCTTGTCTGATAATGCTCCTGAAGATGGGGATTAACCAAAGGCGCCATATCCTCGCCTTCAGGCCATCCCAGAGGGACCCGGATCAGGGCGGAACGGTTTAAATCACTCCAGTAAATTTGTGTTGGCGCTTCCTGGTGAGGTACGAGCCTGAAATAACTGGAGGGAATTGTGTTTCCAAATGCAGTGAGTGTAGGCGCATAATCACATAATCCTCCAATGCATTGCCGGGCAAGATCGGATAATCCCCTGTCCGTCCGGGTTCGGTTTACACCGTCACGGATCATTTCCAGATGAAAATGCATGCCAGTCCCCGCATTTTCGTCACTGATCTTCGGTGCAAAGGTGGCTAATAAACCATGCTTGTATGCTACATTTCTAACCACCCATTTTGCCAGAAGCATGGTGTCGGCAGCCCGGGTAACCGGAGCCGGCAACATCTCTATTTCGTACTGGACGGCAAATTTCCCGTTAATACAGGGATCTGCACTTTCCAAACGTGAAATCATCCCCACTTCAGAATGCCCGTATTTTACCAGCCCCGTAATATCACTGGTCGTCTGTACCATCTCCCGCAATACGTCCTGAAATGGACTAAAAGGTGCTGATGCGTGATATCCTGACTGGGGAGGCGCTTCGTAGTGTATACTATTACGGTCTCCTAAAAGATAAAACTCCAGTTCTCCATGTGCCCATAATTCGTAATTCTCCTCATCTTTTAGTTTTTGATACAAAGTATGCAGCAAATTATCGGGACAAAATGTTGTTCTGTTATAATCTCTGTCTACAAAACGGCACATGAAATCCAGACTTTCAGAATCGAAAGGACTGATAAAGGCAGATGAATAATATGGAACCACGTAAAGGTCTGATCCTGTTGCAGGTACCATCCCTTTGAAAAGGCTGGAACCATCTACCCGCTCACCTGCCGATAATATCCGTTCCGTATACTCACGGGAATGGAGGGGGATAATCAGATCTTTCAGCTTTCCATCCAGACCGGCATAATGAAATGTCAGGCGCCGAATCCCGTTTTCACTGATGAAATGCATTACATCGGATCGTTGTATTTTTTCGGACACTATCCCCATACGCTGTGCAATCATGCGTGTCATTTTATCCTCATATGTTTATGCGTACTGCGTTTTTTTCACAAAATGTACAGGAAAAAAAGCCCCGTTACCGGGGCCTTGTGTTCTTTATATGCTTCTATTTATATTGATAATTCATGTACCGGTAATAGTAATAATAACTTCCGCTTTTCATGTGTTTTGGGGTTATGGCATTGATAACCGCCCCAAGCATAGGCAGTTTGATCTGCTGAACAATGTTTTGTACCTGATCCAGTGCTTCATTGTGTGTTGCCCCGCTTTTCACCACAATGACCATGCCGTCGCAGAGTTTTGCCAGCAGTGAAGCATCCGTGACGGCTATAATAGGTGGTGCATCGAAAAAGACTTTGTCATAGTGCCCGATCAGATTCTGATATATCTCCCGCATTTTTTTGGAGCCCAGCATTTCGGAAGGATTAGGCGGCAGATTTCCCGAAGGTAAAATGTAAAGATTTTCTACACTGGTTTCATGAATACATTCTTCAAGGGTATTCGACCCCGTAATGATATCACTTATCCCGGGAACCCTGGGCACCTGAAAAACCTTCTGTAATACCGGACGGCGCATATCCGTATCCACCAGAAGCGTCTTCTGATCCAATTGGGCAAAAGCTATGGCCAGATTGGCAATGGTTGTGGATTTTCCTTCACCGGGACCGGCAGATGTGATTACAACAGACTTGATAGATTTATCCACACTGGACAGCTCAATATTGGTCCGCATGGAGCGGTATGCTTCCGAAACCGGGGATTTGGGATCAAAATGGGTGATAAGCCGGGACTGATATTTAGAGATTTCCGTATTGGTCGCCGATCGTGCCCGTTTTGCAGCTTTGATTTCATCAATTTTAGGTATTACAGCCAGTGTGGTGATTCCCTTCTTAACCAGATCTTCTTTAGTCTTCACCGTGTTGTCAAGGGTTTCCTTGAGGAATATGATACCGATACCCAGCCCGAGTCCTAATAATCCGCCCAGCAGAACATTCAGTTTTTTCTTGGGGGATACAGGATATATTGGCGGCACCGATTGGTCAATTACATACACGTTGCTGATCTGACTTGCTTCAGTAATCCGGGATTCTTCATATTTATTTTTCATCAGCATGTAAATGTTTTCGTTTACAAGTCTTTCCCGTTCCAGACGCATGAATGTGATAATAACCTGGGGCAATTTCTGCAGTTCTTCATTGTAATAGTCCACCAGTTTCTTAAATTCCTTGGCTTTACTCTGGTGAAAAATTTGTTCCAAACGAAGCCTGATCACATCCTCAAGCATGTTTTGATTAATACTCAACGGATCGTTGGGACCGGGAATATATCCGCGGCTGATGAGCATACGCGTCTCTTCGTTCAAACGGTCTTTCATTTTGTCCATCTGAATCTTGATGGTTTGAATCTGAGGTGCGTTTTCGTCAATGCCTTTGGCGATAGCTTCCACAACGGATGCTTCCAGTTTGGCGATCTTTATCTGAAGCTCCAGGATGAGGGGATTGGCCGTCTGAATAAAATTGTTTAATAAATCCTTTTCCTTGGCAGCCAGTTCATTGGTCAGATAATTCAGCTGGTGCTCGTTGATTTCGAGTTCCGCCATGGCACTGTAATATTCGGATTCAAAATTTGATAGCTGATCCAGCAGATTTTTCGAAGTTTCATCGAGGTTGACAACACCTTCCCGCTGTTGGAATGCCCGGAGGGAATCCTCACTTGCGCGCAAGCGCACTTCAACCTGTTCCAGCTGTTCCTGGATGAAGGATTTTACTTCGGACATGGCCCCTCTGGACCGTTCCAGATCCTGCTTGTAATATTCGTAGGCAAAAGTATTAGCAATCAGGGCTGCTTCTTCGGGGTCCGGTGATTTGATGGATATACGAATCGTTTGGGAGTTCCGTTCCGGGGTGATGGTGATGGCTTCCTGAAGGGTATAGGCCAGGGCCCGAATGGTATCTTCCCTGGTGGATACCCATTCTTCGGTTTCCGCATCTTTGTTCCCGAGTAGCAGTATCCACTTTTTTGCCTGATTGAAAAAGGATTCCACCTTTTCTTCCTGCCCTTTTCCCAGGATGTATAAAGAATCGGGAGAATAATTTTCCATCAGGTTTGCTATTGTGTTTTCAGCCAGGCTCCGGGATTTGAGAATTTCCACTTCGTTGTTGATTTCCATCTGGGAATTCCCCAGGGGGGTCATAATATCAAAAATAGCGGCTGTCTGATTGCCGGCCGCACCAATCAGTATTTGGGTGGATGCTTCATAAATAGGTGTCTTGTTAAAGGTATACCAAATCGTCACGGCCATCACAAGGATAAAAGATAAAAGAATGATCCATTTCCCTTTTAATAGGATCTGGAAAATTTCCTTAATATTAATTTCTTCCTCTTCTTCGTTATATGGCATGTAGTGATTGTTTTGATTCATCCTGTCCCTTCATGTTGTTTACATCAAAGATAAATTAATTATATTATCATGTGTTGGAAAGTTTTTTTATTGTCCCCGATTCTTTTGTGACGGAGGTAACAGACAGGTGGGTTTGCAGGTAGAAGATAAATCCCAGAAGAGTCAGGGATATAAATCCCACAAGATGGAGGACAACGGCGTAGGTAAAGGCAGAGGATTTTTCTATACCGTAAATCATCAGGGCCTGTACGATTGCCACATGATAGGTTCCCACGTATCCCGGAACGGAAGGCACACTGATTGCAAAAGATGAAGTGGCAAGTAAAACGGCAGCCGGCAGCACTCCCAGTTCCATCCCGAACATTTTAAAGCCGATCCAGAATTCGGCACCATAAATGGCCCACAATACAAGGCTCAGAATGAAAACATAAAGCCTGTATTTCATGTCAAATACTACACACAATCCTGAATGAATATGTCGGACAATATCCCACAGGCGACCTTTTTTCGTGTCTATATACCGGGAGATTTTCCGGTGGAAAAAGTAATATACAGCAAAGATCACCAATATAACCACCAGTACCAGAGCTAATACCAGGCGGGTGTTTCCGGCCCATTCAGGCATGGGAGATATGAGAGAAATTCCCAAAAGGAAAAAGAAGAAACTAAAAGCATCCACAATCCGCTCCAGGACAATGGTTGAAAACAAATGAGGTGTACTGATGCCGGTCAGCATTGATGTGGAATAGGCTCGGAGCAGTTCCCCCAGGCGGAAAGGAAGGACGTTGTTACCGAAATATCCGATCATGACCCCTTTATGCAGTGTGTAAAGGGAGAGGGGCCTGTGATTCTTCAGAAAAAAAGTCCATCTGTATGCCCGGATCCATACCGTGAGAATTATCAGAAGGGTTGCCGCCAGATACCACCACAGATTTACTGTGGCAAATCCGCGCCGGACCGACTCCCAATCCAGTCCCTTGATTGAATAATAAATGGCAATACCGGAAATCAAAATGCCTGAAGTAAGTTGTAAGCTCCGTTTTCTGCTCTCTTTTTTCATGTTCGAAAGTTTACAAATAGCCTGTCGTATATAAAACAGAATTATGGGGGATGAGGTGGAGAGGTATCGGATGGTCTTGTTTTCTTTTTAAAAAGATTTTAGATTCGCCGAAATCCAAAAAAAGGAGTGTGTGTATGGAAAATCAGGTAGGAAATCTTGCCGGTAAGGTGTGGGAGACACTGTCTTCCGGAGGGCCGAAATCCGTAAGTGCCCTGGTGAAGGAAACAGGAGAAAAGAAAGACATGGTCCTCATGGCTCTCGGCTGGCTGCTTCGTGAAGATAAACTGATGACGGAGATCAAAGGCAAGTACACCATGTACGGCCTTAAATAAGTCCGGCGTGAGAATATGAATAATTCAGAAAGACAGGGTCCGCCCTGTCTTTTTTGATCCCATGGATCAATCTTTGATAAGGTCCTTTTTATCCCCTGCCGATAGCTGAAAATCCTTTGATATATGCAGGGTTCGTCCTAACTTAATAAGATAAAGCGGAGAGGACATGATCATTGCGATTGACGGTCCGGCCGGATCGGGAAAAACAACAACAGCCCGGGAGGTAGCCCGGCGTTTGGGTATGGCACGCCTGGATACAGGAGCCATGTACCGTGCGATTACTCTGGGTGTTTTGGAAGCCGGTCTTGATCCGCAGGACAGCAAAGCGGTGGAAGATCTTTTAGATTCACTTCAGGTGGATATGAATGGTGACCGGGTTTTTCTCAACGGAAAAGATGTGACAGACCGGATCCGCCTTTCCGATGTCACCGAAGCTGTGAGTCCCGTAAGCGCCATGAAAGCGGTCCGGAAAAAGATGGTTTGCCTTCAGCGGGAAATCGGTCGGAAACAGGATTGTGTGGTGGACGGACGGGATATCGGGACGGTGGTCTTTCCCGATGCCGATTATAAATTTTTCCTGGTGGCCGATATACGTGTAAGGGCGGAAAGACGCCTGAAAGAGCAGACTGAAAAAGGAGAAAAACTGTCACTGGATGATGTGATGCATCAGATTGACATGCGGGACCGGATGGATTCCTCCCGGGATCAATCCCCCCTGAAAAAAGCAGATGATGCTATTGAAATAAACACCTCGGATCTGACAATCGACCAGCAGGTCCAGAGGATTATTGATAAGGTCGAATCAAACCCCAATGATACGATGAAGGAGTCTTTGATGACGGAAGAAAAAACCGTTGAGCAGGTTGAAACTGAAAACCCTCAGGAGCCCGTGATTGCTGAGGCAGAAAAAAAATCAATCGCGGATCCCTATGATATGATTAAAAAAGTCACACGGGACCAGGTGGAAGAAATCAATGAAGAAAAAGAAGAGATCGACGAGGAACTTGAAACCCTCTATAACCGGACTCTGAAGAAATTTAACGACGACAAGCGGGTTATGGGACATGTAATCCGTGTGGGTGAAAAAGATGTGGTGGTGGATATTGGATTCAAATCCGAAGGCATGATTCCCCTGGAAGAATTCGGAGACAATATCCCTGAAGTCGGTGAACAAATTGAGATCTATGTCGATAAAATCGAAGATCAGCACGGTCAACTGGTTTTATCGAAAAAGAAAGCCGATTTTCTTAAATCCTGGGAAGTACTCAAACAGAAGTATGCCGACAACGACATTATTGAAGGTAAGATTATCAAACGGATTAAAGGCGGTATGGTTGTAGATCTGAACGGTGTGGAAGCTTTTCTCCCCGGATCCCAGATCGACGTGCGCCCCATTACCGATTTTGATGCATATATCGGAAAAACCATGGATTTCAAAATTGTGAAGCTGAACGAAGCACGGAAAAATATCGTCGTCAGCCACAAGGAAATCAAGGAAGAAGCCCTGAAAGAGAAACGGGAAGAACTTTTAAGCCAGATCCAGGTGGATCAGGTATTGAAAGGCCGTGTCAAGAATATTACCGATTTTGGTGTTTTTGTGGACCTGGGCGGTGTGGACGGACTGCTTCACATTACGGATATGTCCTGGGGACGCATCAACCATCCTTCCGAAATGGTGAAAGTGGATGATATCATTGAAGTGAAGGTGATAGATTACGATACGGAAAAACAGCGGGTTTCTTTGGGACTTAAGCAGCTGACACCCCATCCGTGGGATGAGATCGAACAGCGCTATCCCATTGGTTCCGTTGTGAAGGGAAGAGCCGTTTCCATTACCAATTACGGGATTTTTGTAGAGTTGGAAAAGGGTGTTGAAGGACTCATCCATATTAGTGAGTTAAGTTGGACACAACATATTAAACATCCCTCCGAGTTGTTCAGTCTGAATGATGAAATCGAAGCAAAGGTGCTCTCCATTGATTCTGAAGAGCGGAAAATATCCTTAGGTGTAAAACAGCTTCAGCCCGATCCGTGGGAATCTATTGAACAGCGGTACACGGAAGGGATGCAGGTGAAGGGTGTTGTCCGGAATCTGACTCAGTTCGGTGCTTTTGTGGAACTGGAAGAAGGTATTGACGGCCTGGTCCATGTGTCCGACCTTTCCTGGACCCGGAAAATCCGCCATCCCAAAGAAGTCCTTCAGAAAGGGCAGGAAGTGGAAGTGGTTATCCTGGAAGTGAATACAGGCAGCCGAAAAATTTCACTGGGCATCAAACAGCTTGAAGCCAATCCCTGGGATGTCATCGAGGAAAAATACAAACCCGGTTCCATGGCCAAAGGAGAAGTCCTGAAGATTCTGGAAAAAGGCGTGATTGTGCAGCTTGAAGAGAATGTTGAAGGACTCATTCCCATGGGTGATATGAGCAAGAAAGACCGGAAAAACTATACGAAGGCCGTAAAGGTCGGGGAAGACGTGGAACTCCGGGTTGAAAAGGTAGACCGGGATGAACGGAAAGTCATCCTGTCCCGTGATGATCTGATCATGAACGAAGAGGAAAAAGAGATCGCAAAAGTCATTTCAAGCCAGGAAAATGCCACGCAGAAAATCGAAATCCCTGAAGATATCCTGAACAAACTGCAAACTGAAGAGAAGATAGCCGAAGCGGAAGAAAAAGAAAAACCTGCCAAGAAAAAGGCGGAATCCAAAAAGAAAAGCCCGAAAAAGGCAGAAAAGAAGGCTGATAAAGAAAGCGATCAACCGGAAGAAGCACCTGCTGAAGAGACATCTGAAGCGGCAGACAAGGTTGAAGATAAGGTTGAAGATAAGAAAGAAGAGGCTGTTGAATCCAAGGCGGCGGACGCCAAGGAGATAGCTGAAGAAGATGTTGAAAAAGAAGCCGCAGGAAAAAAAGAATAATTTCCCGGCGTGTGACATATCAAAAAAGGCGGTTTTGAACCGCCTTTTTTGTATTTGTCGGTTATGGTTGGAAACAAATTGCGAATCATGTAATTTTATCCTGCAATGAAAAAACTGAACGTTAAAAAGTCCCTGACCTGGCTCATTTCCTTTTTCCTGGCAGTGTTGGTCTGGTTTGTAATCGTGAATAATAAAGAATATACCGTGAACATGGAAATTCCCATCACGGTGTATGAACCCCGGGAAAATAAAACCCTGAAAAACAAGATTCCTTCGACGGCTGTAGTCCGGTTCAAAGGGAAGGGAAGGGCCATACTGACGGCAAATATTTTCAAGGAGCCCTCTTTGATTCTGGATGTGGCCAATATTCAGAAACGTTATCACGTATCCCTGAATGAATATTATCAGAAATATCCGAACCGCGTGGATTATTCCCGGGGAGATATGGAATTTCTGGAAGTGGTATACCCGGATACGTTTACAATCCTGATTGACGATAAGATCAGCCGGGAACTTCCGGTGAAACTTAATTATTCGGCGGAACCGGCTCCGGGATATCTCTTTTCCCGGGAACCGTTTATTGAGCCCGGCACGGTCATTGCTACGGGTCCCAAATCCAGAATACAACCCCTTACAGCTATTGAAACCCGGCATGTGAAACCCGGAAACATTAATCGTGAAATCATTCTGAATGTGGAATTAGTGAATCCTGAACCCTCATTCATCAGCCTGAGTCAGAATACAGTCAATGTGACTTTTCGGGTGGAAAGCATCGGAGAAAGAACCTTTACGGGTTTGCCGGTTCAGGCACGAAACGTTCCTGATAATATAACGGTCAGTTTTGTTCCTTCCTCCGTTGATCTGACCGTTGTGGGAAGTAATGAATACATCCAATCCCTGAACAGTGACAGCATTCAGGTGATTTTTGACTATGCCAAAAAGTGGATTCCTTCTAAAATCTATTATCAGCCAGAGGTTAAGATACCTGAAAAGATTCTGAACTGGAAAGATTTACAACCGGCACGCATTGAGGTGGTTATTGTCAGAAAATAAAAACCCCCTGATTCTGGGGATTGAATCCTCTTGTGATGAAACCAGTGTGGCTTTGCTGCGGGGTTTTGATGTCCTTTCCCATATAATATATTCTCAACTGATTCATCAGGAATACGGGGGCGTAGTGCCTGAACTGGCTAGCCGTGAACACGAAACGGCTATCTCCCGGGTGGTGGATAAGGCGTTTGCAGAGTCGGAAGGGCTCACACCGGCGGATGTGGATGCTATTGCCGTTACGTATGGACCCGGACTCATGGGGGCTTTGCTTGTAGGACTCAATTTTGCCAAGGGACTGGCGATTGCCCTGGATAAGCCCCTGATTGCCGTGAATCATGTGGAAGCACACCTGTATGCCCCCTTTCTGGAATTTCCCGCATTGAAACCGCCCATGCTGAGTTTGCTGGTTTCCGGCGGCCATACCATGTTGATCGATGTCCGGGGAATCCGGGATTTTACCATCCTGGGACAAACCCTGGATGATGCGGCGGGGGAATCCTTTGATAAAGTCGCCCGTTTGCTGAATATCGGCTATCCCGGAGGACCTATGATTGACCGCCTGTCGGAAAAGGGAGACCCTGAAGCCGTGATTTTTCCCCGGTCTTACCTGGATAAAAAATCCCTTGATTTCAGCTTCAGCGGATTGAAAACCGCCGTGTTGAATTATACCAAAACAAAAAAATCCTTCTCAAAACAGGAAATTGCCGATATTGCAGCCGGTTTTCAGGCTTCGGTAGTGGATGTTCTGGAAGAGAAGGTTCGCCGGGCTGTTTTGAAAACCGGCCATAAGAATGTCATCCTGGCCGGCGGTGTGGCAGCAAACCGTTTACTGCGAAAACGCCTGAAAGAACTGGAACGGAAGATGGGTATCCGTCTTTATTATCCACCGTTGAAATACTGCACGGATAACGCAGCCATGATTGCCGCTGCAGGCGCTCTTTACTATGAAAAAGGGTGGACCTCGGGTTTAAACGTGCCTGCGATCCCCAACCTCAGGATCTATGATCATTCCCATACTGGATAACGGATCTTTAACGCTGAATGCCTGGAGCCTGACAGGATCCATCCTCCTGGTGTTCTTTTATTGTTTGTGGCTTTTCTTTACCTTATTCCGTTCACGAATATCCCGAAAGCTCCGGATTGTTTTAATTACCTTCCGCACCCTGGCTTTGCTTGTTCTTTTAGCCATGATTTGTGACCTGCGCCTGGATTTTACCCGCTGGCGGAATCAATCTCCCCAAACCCTGATACTTTTTGATCTGTCTGCAAGCATGGATTCGGCCTGGACCCGGGAATCCCTTGAGGATTTCTATCAGCATCCACTGACCCGACGGTTGGAAAATGAAACAAGAATAGTCTGTTTCGGCGGAGGTGAATCGGGGAAAAAACTCAGGTCCATGCCCGTTTATAATGATTTAAATGAGCCTGTCACGGATTTTGAATCCCTGATTTCATCATCTCTGGATCATTATGGGAGTACACCTGACCAACTTGTATTTCTTACCGATGGTCAGAATGTGAAAGGCCTGGAAACAAAACAAATAACCTTTCCCCGGGATCTTACCTGGCTGGTTATAGGTGTGGGGGATACGGTTTCATTTGGACGCTTTACCGTGTTGTTTTGGGAACTTCCGCAGCAGGCGGTGGCCGGGGATTCAACCCGGATCAATGCCCGCATTACCTATGAAGGTGAAGAAACAGCTGAAGGTTTTTTCGAACTTTTTGGCGATCATCAAAGTCTGGCTGAAAGCCGTTCCCTCGCATTTGAACCGGCCTCGGCCAGGGATGTGAGCTTCACTTTGGTACCTGCTAATAAAGGCTATATAGCTCTTACCCTCCATTTCAGGGATCAAAGCGGAAAGAATTTACCGGTTAAAGGATATACCCGCCTTTCGGTTCGTTCGAGACAAGCAGCTGTGGTGATTATCAGTCCACCGGACCCTGATGTGAGCTTTATCCGTTATCATCTTCACCTTGCAGAAAAACCGGCCTTTTACACCTCGGAAACCTGGGAAAAAGAACATCCGGATGAATCACCTGATTTATTGCTGCTGGGCCCCCACGAATCTCCCGGAAAATATTCACATGTTCCGGCAATACAGGTCCGGGGATGCAATGGAGAAAAGGGTGTGGACGTTTCCGGCTTCCAGGTGGTAAATCCCCTTTCCCTGACCCATCTGAATGATCGTCCGGTGCTTAACCGGGAAATCTGGTCCCGGTTTCCTCCTGTTACGGCTTTTCCGGATGCCGAAGGAGTTCCCGTCCTTACAGATGACGAAAAAAAGACCGTGGTCATGGCTTATCTTGCCGGAAGTCGTTACATCATTTTCAACGGATGTGGTTTCTGGCGCTGGGCCTGGGCAGGATATGGCACGGAACGGGTGGGTGCCTGGAGCCGGCTTATTGCCAACATCGCCCGTTTTCTCATGGCTCCCCGGCAGGATTGGGCCTGGCTTGAATTGCCCCGGAATCCCCTCTATGCCGGTATATCTGCAGAAATTCCCGTGATCAAAGGGCCTGATGTCTCCCCGGGTGCGGCTTCCGGCAGGGTTTCCCTGGCCGACAGCACCGGCTCCCTTGTGTGGAATTCATCCCTGGTTACTCTTGATCAGCCCGTTACTTATGTCTCACTGCCCGGACTGGATCCCGGTGTTTATAAGGCAATCCTGGAAATCTATTTTCAGGGGGGAAAGGCCGGTACCGATTCCCTGAGGTTGCCGGTAAGCACCTTGAATCCTGAACGGCTGATGACAGGCTGTGATATGAAAACTTTGCGGGAATGGGCCGATGATAAAAAGGGACATGCTCTGCATCTTTCACAATGGAAACAGGGGGAACAATTTCTGGATTTTGACGAAGAATATAAACGTCACGTTATTCATGTGGATTTCAGAAGGGATTTGGTGTGGATCATCCTGCTGTTGATCCTGCTCACATCGGAATGGGTTATCCGGAAAACTGCAGGATCGGAATAACAAGGAGTCTTTGAATTCAATATGTTTCTCATTATATTTCAAAGTTGTAAGAGAATTAAGCGGAGGTTGAAGTGAAGCGAATATGTATAGTTGGAACGGGATATGTAGGCCTCGTATCCGGCACCGGACTGGCAGATTTTGGTAATTATGTTGTCTGTGTGGATATTGACAAGGAGAAGATTGAACTGCTGAAAAAGGGTGAAATCCCGATTTACGAACCGGGTTTGAAAGAAGTGGTGGACCGGAACGTAAAGGCGGGCAGACTCCGTTTTTCCACGGATATCGATAAAGCCATCCGGGATTCGGATGTGATTTTTTCTGCCGTCGGCACACCGCCCGGTGAAGGAGGCGAAGCGGATTTGAGGGCTGTTTGGGCCGTGGCAACCGTTTTTGCTAAAAATCTGGATGGCTATAAGGTTTTTGTGAATAAATCAACTGTTCCGGTGGGCACGGGCCGGAAGGTCTATGAACTGATTCAAGAACTGGCAGGACAGGATGCCTCTTTCGATGTGGTTTCCAATCCTGAATTCCTCAGGGAAGGCTCTGCTGTCGGCGATTTCCTCCATCCGGACCGGGTGGTGATTGGAAGCAGCAATCCTGAAGCCACGGAGATCATGAAAGAAGTGTACAAGGTTCTCTATCTGCGGAAAACTCCCTATGTGGAAACCAATATTGAATCCGCTGAATTGATTAAATATGCTTCCAATGCTTTTCTTGCCACAAAAATTACATTTATCAATGAAATAGCCAACTTATGCGACAAGGTAGGAGCCGATGTGCATGTGGTGGCGGAAGCTATGGGACAGGACGGGCGGATCAGTCCAAAATTTCTCCATCCGGGCCCCGGTTACGGCGGAAGCTGTTTCCCCAAAGATACCATGGCCCTGGTGGAAATCTTTAAGGAATCCGGTATCCGGACCCGCATTGTTGAGTCCGTCGTCGAAGCCAATGAATACCAGAAAGCCCTGGTCGTGGACCGGTTGAAAGAGCTTATACCGGACCTGAAAGGGAAAGTGGTTGCCATTTTGGGACTCTCTTTCAAACCCAACACCGACGACACTCGTTTTTCACCTTCCAAGGTAGTGATTCC
>JAGGVO010000057.1 GCA_021157965.1 Candidatus Neomarinimicrobiota bacterium | reverse complement strand
TGTGACGAGCTTCAGCTTTTTGTGGCACCTAAAGTGCTGGGACAGGGAGTACCGGTTTTTGGAGGATTTGCAAAAAATCTGGACCAGGCTGTCCGACTGATATGGGATGAAATTCAAATGGTCGGTGCTGATATATTAGTGCGTGGGAGGCTTGAATCATGTTTACAGGACTGATTGAAGAGGTGGGAACTATCCGACGGGTGAAGGATAATACCGAGGGCAAATTCTTTGAAATTGCCGCCCAAAAGGTCCTGGAAGACTTAAAAATCGGGGACAGCATTGCCGTGGATGGAACATGCCTGAGCGTGGTGTCAGTGTTGAAAGATGGCTTTACGGCCCAGGCGGTTCAGGAAACCATCCGAAAGACGACCCTGGCTTTCTTTCGTCCCGGTTCGCGGGTGAATCTGGAGCGGGCCATGGCGGCAAACAGTCGCTTTGGCGGACACTTTGTCCAGGGACACGTGGACGGGATCGCTCCCATATCCTCCATTGAAAAAAAGGGAAATTCAGCCGTGATCACGCTGGAGATCCCGGAAAATTTAAGACGTTATATTGCCGTCAAAGGGTCTGTCGCCATTAACGGTATCAGCCTGACGGTGGCGGAATGTGCCGGAAGGTTTGTTTCTGTGGCAGTGATTCCCCTGACCCTGAAAGATACCCACCTGGGATTGAAAAAAACCGGGGATTATGTCAATATCGAGGTGGATATCCTGGCCAAATATGTGGCACGGCAACTCTCCGGGAATTCAGAGAATGAAACTCCCCTGGAAAAAAAAATCACAAGCTGGGGATATAAAAAGACATAAGGAATACCATGGATTTTAAAGAAGTGAAAAAGGCGGTTGAGGATATTCAAAAGGGGAAATTCGTCATTGTGGTCGATGATGAAAAACGGGAAAATGAAGGGGATTTTATCATTGCCGCAGAAAAAATTACCCCGGATGCCGTCAATTTTATGGCTATACACGGCCGGGGATTGATTTGTGTAGGACTCACAGAAGCCCGGGCCCGTGAACTGGATCTTGAGCCCATGGTGACGGAAAATACAGCTCTTCACAGTACCTGTTTTACCGTCAGTGTGGATTATGTAAAGGGAACGACTACCGGCATCTCAGCCTTTGACCGTGCGGCAACAATTAAAGCGCTGGCAGATCCTGATACTCATGCGGAAGACCTGGGGCGTCCGGGACACATTTTTCCCATCATTGCCCGCCAGGGCGGTGTGTTGCGACGGGCAGGACATACTGAAGCCTCGGTGGATTTGATGAAAATGGCCGGACTTACTCCGGTGAGTGTCATGTGCGAGATCATGGATGATGATGGCGAAATGGCCCGGGGTGAAGCCCTTGAACGCATCGCCCGGAAATTTGGCATCCGGATGATTACAGTGGAAGAATTGATTGCCTACCGGCGGACGGATGAATGCTATATTGAACGGATCAGCCAGGCGACCCTCCCGACAAAATATGGAAAATTTGATATTTCCATCTATGTGGATCATTTGGAGAACAAGGAACATGTTGCCCTCACAATGGGGGATATTACCAACGGTGAACCGGTGATGGTCCGTATTCACTCGGAATGCCTGACCGGTGACGTGTTCGGATCGCTCCGTTGCGATTGTGGTGACCAGCTTGACGAATCCATGCGGATGATCGCACAAAACAAGCGGGGCGTGATTCTCTACCTCCGGCAGGAAGGTCGGGGAATCGGCCTTCGGCATAAAATCAATGCCTATGAATTGCAGGACCAGGGTCTGGATACGGTAGAGGCAAATATCAAACTGGGTTTTTTACCGGACCTGAGGGATTATGGGATGGGTGCCCGGATTTTACACGATTTGGGCGTCAGGAAAATCAGACTTCTGACTAACAATCCCAAAAAGATTGTTGGATTGCAGGGCCATGGTTTGGAAATTGTGGAAAGGATTCCCATTGAAATCGCCCCCAATCCGGTTAATGAAAAATATTTGAAAACAAAACGTGATAAAATGGGACACATTATTTTAAACACAAAGAAGGTGTAATATGGTAAAAATCATTGAAGGACATTTATCTGCTGAGAAAATCAAGACAGCGATTGTGGTCAGCCGATTTAACGACATGATTACAAAGGAACTGACGGAGGGTGCTGTAGACTGTCTGAAACGGCATGGCGCCAGTGAAGAAGATATTGCAATCCATTGGGTCCCCGGAGCCATGGAAATTCCCCGTGTGGCCAAATCCGTTGCCCAATCAGGAAAGTACGATGGAATTCTCTGCCTTGGGGCTGTAATCCGCGGTGCGACACCCCATTTTGATGTGGTAACAGCCGAATCTTCCAAAGGTGTTGCCCGGCTATCCATGGAATCCGATGTGCCGGTAATTTTCGGGATTATTACTACCGATTCCATCGAACAGGCTCTGGAACGGGCCGGCACAAAAGCAGGTAACAAAGGCTGGACCGCCGCATTGAACCTGATTGAAATGGTGAATTTGCTGAAAGAAATATAAGCGACGAATATCCATCACCCCAAACTTCAGTCAAGAGCAAGAGAAAGGATTTTCCGGACCTTAATCATGGGAATTTGTGGGCACGAGGGTATGGAGGGGTGATACTACGGACTTCCGCCCGTGGAACTTTAAGGAATAAAAAAAGCCCGTTTAAACGGGCTTTTTTCATGTAAGAGAGGATTGTAATGAATATTATAGGGTCGGTATGATTTCGTCAATAAGCTCTAACAGGGTTTCCAGCTCTTCGGGTTGCCGGTCTGCCATGTGAGCGATGCGGAAAGTTTTTTCCTTCAAATCACCATAACCATTGGAGATTTGGTAACCCTTTTCACCCAGTTTGGCATTTAGCTCTTTGACGGAAATACCCTTGGTGTTTTTTATACAGGTTACCGTGTTGGACGCATACGCTTCCACCGGAAAAAGCTCAAAATGTTCCTGTGCCCAGGCCCGGGTCCGTTCAGCCATTTTCAGATGCCGGGCAAAACGGTTTTCGAGTCCTTCTTCATTCAGGATGTAATCCAGTTGAATATCCAAAGCAAACATATGGCTCAGAGAAGGTGTGGAGGGATATTGATAGGGTTTTTTCAAAATATATTTGTATAGATCCAGTAAATCCAGATATCCCCCCCGGTATTTAACCTGTTTGCCGTGTTCCAGTGCCCGTTCGCTGGCTGAGCACATGGAAAATCCCGGAGGAAGGCCAATCGCTTTTTGTGTGGAAGTGATACACACATCCACACCCAGCTCATCCACGGGAATGGGTGTACCGCCCATTGAAGAAACGGCATCCATCAGCCATAAAACATCCGGATACTTTTTCCGGATTTCGGCAATTTCTTTCACGGGATTCATCAAACCGGTGGATGTTTCGTTATGTGTGATCGTAAAAACATCGTATTTCCCGGTTGATAAATATTCATCCACAATTTCCGGTGTGGTCGGGTGCCCCCATTCCGTCCGGACCAGGTCTACGGGGACGTTGTTACATTCTGCCAGTTTCGCCCACCGGTTTCCGAATGCTCCTACGGAAAAGACAACCGCTTTTTTTGCCGTGAGAGACCGGATGGATCCCTCCATTAAGCCTGTACCGGATGTGGTTGATAAGAGAATGGGATTCTTTGTCATAAAGACTTTTGCAACCTTTTCCGATACCCGTTTCTGAAGTTCGGTGGCGTCCTTGGTTCTGTGACCGATCATGGGCGTACCCATGGCTTTAAGAACTTCCGGTCTTACATCAACCGGTCCTGGAATAAAGAGTTTTTTGTGCATGGGACCTCCTGAAAATTAGTGTTTTTTTAACCATATCAATGAACAAATGCAGGTAAATGTGGAAAATAATCGATTATTATTTTTTATTTTTCAAAATATGCCGGATAATTGTATCTGTTTCCGCCTCGGGATTTTCCAAAGCAAAATGTTTCACCGCTTTCAGCACATCTGTTTTTCGGAAACCCAGCGTTTCCAGCCCTGCAAGGGCTTCTTCCACCCGTTGCTCCATGGGTCCGGCCGGCGCTGAACCGGTCATTTCCGCTAATTCTTCCTCTGAAAGTTTTTCTTTTAGTTCAATGATGATTCGTCGTGCCTTTTTTTCACCCACTCCGGGAATCTTTATCAGGCTTTTAATATCTCCCGACAGAATACACCGGCGGAATTCATCTGCTTTGATGCCCGATAGCATGCTTTGGGCATTGCGGGGGCCGATTCCGTTTAGGGATATCAGTTTTAAAAAGAGATTCTTTTCTTCAGGATCGGCAAAGCCGTAGAGATTCAGAATATCCTCCCGGACATGGAGGTAGGTATATAACTGGCAGGATTCACCTGTCTCCGGCAGGGATTCGTAGGTGTTCAGTGTGATATGAACATCAATACCGACCGGTCCTGCCTGAATGACGGCCATGTCGGGATGTTTTTCTGTTAGAATGCCCCGGAGACTTGATATCATCGGGTTCTCCTTTGCTTTTTGTCCGGATACAGCAGGGACTCGTATTTCATATGATGGCAATGGGTCAGGGCGATAGCCAAAGCATCGGACGTATCCATTTCCGGGGGGAGATTTACCAGTTTCAACAGTTTCATAACCATATACCGGACTTGTTCTTTGGAAGCACCACCGTTTCCCGTCAATGCCTTTTTAATATAACGGGAAGCGTATTCAATGACGGGAACCTCCAGATTCCGGGCGGCTACCATCAAAACACCCCGGGCATGTCCCAAAAGAAGGGAAGTACGGGGATTCCGATTGGAATAAGTTTCTTCTATAATAACCAGTTCGGGCTTGTAATGTCGGATAATATCCCCCAGCTCCCGGTAAAGATGGTGTAATTTGTCTGGAAAAATCATCATCCGGCTGTTCTTGATCACGCCGGCGGCAATAAACTGGGTATGATGGGGGTTATAGTCTATTAATCCGTATCCGGTGGTGTTCAATCCCGGATCTATGCCGAGTAAAATCACTCATTCTCCACTTTGTTCATGATCTCTTCCGGGATATCCGAATTATCCCAGATGTTTTGGATGTCATCGTGATCTTCCAGGAGATCATAGAGTTTCAAAAATTTTTCCGCTGTTTGTTTATCTTCAATTTTTACCGTTGTACCGGGGACCCGGGAGATTTCCGCACTTTCGATTGGATATTTTTTTTCCAGAATTTCATGGATGTTGTTAAAGGGAGATGGGTCTGTCGTGATTTCAAAATAATCACCATCCCGCTTCATGTCCTCGGCTCCGGCTTCCAAAACATCCATCATCAATTCATCTTCATCCACACCTTCCGCCGGTATCAGGATAACACCTTTGCGGGTGAAATTCCAGGCAACCGATCCGTTTTCCCCCAGATTTCCCCCGTGTTTGCTCAGAATATGGCGAATTTCCGAAACAGTTCGCTGTTTGTTGTCTGTTACAGCTTCCAGAAGGAGAGCCACTCCCCCCGGACCATATCCTTCATAAGTGATTTCCTCATAATGAACCCCCTCCAGTTCACCTGTACCTTTTTTGACGGCACGAAGAATTGTATCATTGGGGACATTGTTTGCACGGGCTTTTAACAGGGCGGTTCGCAGTCGGGGATTCGCATTCTCGTCTCCTCCGCCTTCACGGGCGGCGATGGTGATCTCTTTCAGCAGTTTTGTCCAGATTTTTGCCCGCTTGGCGTCCTGGGCCGCCTTCCGGTGTTTGATATTTGCCCATTTCGAATGACCGGACATAGATACCTCAAAGTTCGTTTATTTGTTGTTTTTACACATAAAGTCTCCAGAATCTCTTTGTTTCCGGAGCTTATTATAAATTTAAAAATTTCTTCATTCATTGCACAGAATAATCAGTGGATCCTGAGGAGTACATCTCATTGATTAAGGTGGCATATCGGGATTCCACAACCTGCCGTTTGACTTTCAAAGTGGGCGTAAGTTCGTTTTTTTCCAAACTGAATGGTTCGGGAAGCAGGGTGAATTTTCTTACCTGTTCATACCGTGAAAAGGGTTTCATCCGGTCTTCAACTTCTTTCTTTATAATCTGGAATATTTCCGGATCTTTTGCAGCCTTCTCCAGCGGGAGAATGGGTTTCCCCTGTTTTTTGCAGTATTCAGAGAGGGTTTCATACGAAGGAACAATCAAGGCGCTTACAAAATTCCGGCCGTTGCCCGTCACCATAACCTGCTCGATCCATGAACTGGTCAATAATGCGTTTTCAAGGGGCTGGGGAGAGATGTTTTTTCCGCCGCTGGTGACCATGAGGTTCTTCACACGTCCGGTGATATACAGAAATTGATCTTCATCCAGTGTGCCCAAATCACCGGTTTGAAACCATCCCTCCTTGTTGATGGCTTCTTCCGTTAAAACCGGGTCTTTATAATATCCTTGTGTCACGTTATCACCCCTGACCAGAATTTCTCCTTCTTCGGAGATTTTCACTTCATTGCAGTCAATGGGCTGCCCCACTGAACCGGACCGGTTTGCTTCCGGTTTGTTCAGGGCGATAATTGGCGACGTTTCCGTTAAGCCGTATCCCTCAATGACACTCAGGCGGATAGACCGGAGAAAATCGCCGATTTCCGGCGTCAGGGGAGCTCCGCCTGAGATAAACATGCGGAGACGCGGACTGACGGCTGCCAGGATATTTTTGTATACCAGTGTATTGTAAATCCTGTCTTTCAGGCGGTCGGCCACACTGTATGGGATCTCACCCTGTGTATGCCTGAAATGTTTGCTGCCCTGAGCCATGGCCAATTTGAAAAGAGTCCGTTTCATTTCCGACATTCCGGCAATTTTCCCCTGGAGTTTTTCATAGAGTTTTTCCAAAAGTCGCGGGACGGTATTAATAATAGTAGGATGAATTTCTTTGGCATTGTCAATCACGGTAGCAATGCTTTCTGCATAGGCAATCTGTGCGCCGACAAAGAGTGGACAATAATACCCGGCCATGCGTTCGAAGGCATGGCTCAGAGGTAAAAAGCTGAGGAAACGGTCTGAAGGATAAATGGGAAGAGACCGGATGGCGGAAAAAGCATCGGTGACAATATTCCGGTGTGTCATCAAAACACCCTTGGGTTCTCCGGTGGTCCCGCTGGTATAATTGATGGCAATAACGGTATCAGGATTCAGTTTGGTAATGCTTTCCAGATAAGCCACCCGTTCATCCATATCCGCCTTTGAAAGTCTGAGCCAGCGAAGATGAGGGATATCATCCCGGATTCGGTCGATGGAATAGAGTGCGATTCCCAACTCTTTCAGCATTGCTTCGTGAGGTTCCAGAAGATCCCGATTTTCTACGAAGAGTGCCTTGGCTTCAGAATGGAGGAGCAGACTTTTTGCGTGTTCACTGCTCAGACTTGTATAAAGGGGAACAAGCACCGCGCCGATACTTTGAATGGCCAGATCAATGACCGGCCATTCAAAACGGTTCCCGCTCAGAAGCGCAATCTTATCCCCTGTTTTAACCCCTTTTTCTTTTAAAAATGAGGTCATTCGAACGATGATATTTCCCAGTTGATCATAACTTATGGATTCGTATGTCGAACCGTCAAATTTCTGATAAACCGCCGGCCGACTCTGCTGAGTTTGTATCTGTTCCCAAATGACTTCCGGAATTGTTTTCATTTCTCTCCTTTGCAAATTTCAAACTCACAACTTAATTTGTTATTTAAAATAAGTATCCTAATCCAATATAGAGTCCCCCGTTCCCGTCATTTTCATCGGCAGCCCGTCCGTAATCCACGGCGACAATAAAATTCTCATTCATGGCAATCCGGAAACCACCGCCGTAAGCGAGATGGAGTTGATCGTCCTGAACGGCGATTTTTTCCGTATCGGGAACTCCGCCTTGGTCGTAATCCCAGCGATTTGTCACTATACCACCATCCAGAAATGTGTTCAGGGCCAGGTAGAAATTTTGATTTAAAAGTGTGAAATAGGTGAATTTCCACCGGAGTTCGGCATTGCCGAAAGCCACGGCATCCCCTACCAGGCGATTCCGGAAAATGCCCCGAATGGTTTTAGCGCCGCCAAAGGCATCACGGGTCTGGTAAGAGTTGATATAGTAGGGAAGCATATAAAAGGGGATATCTCCACTGAGTTTTCCCTGATATCCCAAGCGGAGGGCAAGGGAAAGATCCCGGGGAATCAATGTAAAATACTGGCGGTGGGTAAGGCTGAGCAGTGTATAATCTCCTTCGTTATTACCCAGCAGGGAAGGTGCTGCTACGAGAAAACCCTCGGTCCATATACCCTGCATGGGATTGGCTTCATTATCCCGGCTGTCGTAGATGACTCCGAGCTTAAGGAAGCTTGTGGCGCCGCCATCTGCCTGATTGGCCGGGATGATGCCCCACCGGACATATTTGTCGTAAAGTCCGTCTACGTCCGGTAGCTTGTCTGCGTCATCCTGTCCTTCATTCAGGGATTCAATGTCCACAGGTCCAATATCATGACCAAAATAACCGAAACCGGCCAGCCAGCGGAGATTCTTGTGCATCATCTGACCCTGAAAGTCAGATGTCACCCTGAAAAGCTTTCGTTCATGACGGTAATAGACCCGGGAAATGTATGCCGAATTGGCCGGGTCATCATCTACATAGGATTCTTCAAAGGTTGATTCAATACCGTTAAACCCATAGAAATCCAGGGCTTTTTCGGTTAAATAATTGATTTCGGCCGTCACACGGATACCGTGGGGCAAAAGGTATTTTGAATCAAAAAAGATCTGGTTGGTCCCGCTTCCTTTGGTTGTCCTCGACCATTCCCCGTAAATGGAATAGCGGTAATCCGGATACATGCTTCCATCGCCGTAATTAAAAAGGTTTAGGATAATTCCGTAACGGAAGCCGGTATCGGTGCTGTAGGCAACAGCCGGTACACCGCCAACATTCCAGCCGGATTTGGCATCGGAAGCGGGTATCTTCCCTTCTGCCAAACAGTATCCGCCCAGCATCAATAAGAGCAAGAATCCTTTCAAAAGATACGTATTTTTCATGGTTCCCCCTGTGTTTTGCTTTCATCGTAAATACCGACCCGGCTGTATTTATCCAGCCGTTTTTCCAGTAATTCTTCCCGTGTAAATTTTTTTAATTGTTGAAGTTCATCCAGAATGACATCTTTCAGAATCTCAGCCATTTTCCGGGGATTCCGGTGGGCTCCGCCCAGTGGTTCGGGGACCACCCGGTCTGCAATTCCCATATCAAAAAGATCCTGAGCAGTTACCTTCATGGCTTCGGCAGCCAGTGGTGCCCGGGAGGCATCCCGGAAGAGAATAGATGCACAACCTTCCGGTGTGATGACCGAATACCAGGTGTGTTCCAGCATTACAAGGCGGTCTGCCACACCAATCCCCAGGGCTCCGCCACTGGCCCCTTCCCCAATCACAATGCTGAGAATGGGAACGCTCAGTCTGGACATTTCAAACAGGTTCCGGGCTATGGCTTCTCCCTGTCCCCGTTCTTCAGCTCCCAGACCGGGATATGCACCGGGTGTATCAATAAAGGTAATGACAGGTTTATTGTATTTTTCAGCCAGTTTCATTAAACGGAGGGCTTTTCGGTATCCTTCCGGCTGTGGCATGCCGAAATTCCGGATCATATTTTCTTTTACATTCCGCCCTTTTTGATGACCTATGATTATCACACCCGTCTCGGCAATCTGGGCAATACCTCCAACAATTGCCGGATCATCGGCATATCGGCGGTCTCCGTGAAGCTCTGTCCAGGTGTCTGTGATGTGTTGTATATAATCAAGGGTATAGGGCCTGTCCGGATGCCTGGCCAACTGAACCCTCTGCCAACGGTTCAGATTGGCGTAGGTTTTTTGTGCCAGTTCCTCAAATTCATCTTCCAATACCCTTATTTGTGTACTGTAATTTTCACCGTAAAGCTTTTCGCGTTCTTTCAAATCCCGGATCTGGGCTTCAATTTCCGAAAGCTCCCGCTCAAAATCCAAAATGATTTTTGCCATGTCCCTACCTTGTTCCGCTTATGGTTCTCACCAATAATTCGATATCCATCATGATGGAATAATTTCGCATGTAAAAGGTCATATACCTTTCGTGCTCTTCTTCTGATATATCTCCGGATTTTTCAAGCTGAAGAAGGCCAGTCAATCCCGGTTTGTAATATCTCTTATGGTCGGCAAATGTTGGGTCATCCCCCACGAAAGTCCAGTCTCCCTTCAATATCAAGACTAATTTACCATACCAGCGGGCCAAGGGTGAATTAAAAATGGCGCCGATGGCAGCAGGAAGGGCCAGAAAAATTAACAGCAGCAGACTCATACTAACATCAAAGGCCCGCTTAATAAAGGCACTGACAGGTTGGTAAATGTTGAACTGCATATCTACCATGGAAATATTATCGATGTTTTCAAGGTGGGTTTTCCCATAAATGGTATCCAGATTTTCGGGAACGATTTTAATATTCACAGGCATCGACTGAATCCGGTTCATGATTTGCATCATTTCCGTGCTGTGTGTTTCACCGGGGGCAAAAATGATCTCATCGATATGTTTCATCCGGACAATTTCCGGTATATCCTCAATCCGGCTGATTGTCATGGGGTGGTTGAAATCCCGGGCGGCAAATCCGACAAAAAGGTAACCCGTTTCCGGATGAGCCGTCAGGGTTTTGGCTATTTGTTTTCCCTTGATTCCCGCCCCCACGACCAGGGTTTTCCGCAGGGTGGATGTATCGTCTGTCCGTTTGCGGAGGAAAATGTGATAGATCAGCCTCCAGCCCGGAAGAAACAGGAGGGTGAGGAAGAATGCAATGAGGAATACCAGGCGGGAATGTGCAATAGGCGGAATGAAAAAGGTGATGGACCCGTTAATGAGTCCGCCCAATATGATACCGGCAAAGGTCCGGGTATAATCAAATTTCCGGTTTCTCAAGGTGCCCAAAGCCAGAATGGATGCCAAATAGACGGCGGCGTAGAGGGGAATGATAGGTTGATAGGTAAAGAACCAGGACGGATCCCGAAATCGAATCACCAGAGCCAGGGCATGGGCCAGGGCAATAAGGAAGAGGTCGAAAAGAGGTGACCGGAGCTGATAGAGAATCCTCCCGATAAATTTGAAAAGCAGGTGGAGGAAAATGCCTAAGCGGAGGGCCAAAACGGTAAAAAGCCATTTCCCCGGTCCGAAATGTTTTCGGACAAACTGATCCATGGCGCGGTAAAAAGCAATCAGACTGTCAAAAGGGGCTGATTTGGAACTTTCTCCCTTGTAGTGGACAATCGTTGTATCCGGAACATAGGTAACCTGATAACCTGCTTCCCTGACCCGGTAACATAAATCAAGATCTTCGCCGTACATAAAAAAGCGTTCATCAAAACCCATCAAAGATTGAATCAATTCCGTCCGGCAAAACATGAATGAGCCACTGACAGCATCCACGGGATAACTTTTTTCGGGGTCCAGATAGGTCAGGTTGTATTTTGCCAGAAAAGAATTCCCCGGGAAAAGGGAACTGAGTCCCAACATTTTTGGGAGGGCTACTGATGGCCGCGGAAAACTCCTCCGACAGGCAAGCTGAAGTGTCCCGTCCGTATTCAGAATTTTACAGCCCCCCAATCCTGTTTCGGGATGATCCTCCATAAATTGCATCATCACTGCCAGGGTGTCTTCCCGGATGATAGTGTCCGGATTGAGGAAAAGTGTGTATTTCCCCCGGGCGGTTTTCAGGGCCTGATTGTTTGCTTTTCCAAATCCAAGGTTTTCTGAGTTGGCAATCAGATGGACCTTCGGAAAATTTTTCCGGATCATGTCCGGTGTGCCATCTACCGAACGATTGTCTACGACAAAAATTTCAGTATTGAGATTCCGCGAAGCTTCTTGAATGGATTGAAGACACTGGCGGAGAAAATCCCGGACATTATAACTGACAATAATAATGGAAATATCGAATGGCGCGTCTGTGGAACGTTCGTTTTTCATGGGTTTTCGACGCTTTATTGTCGATGAAACAGACTGTTGAATTTTAGTTTCCAGACCATAATGACCGCTTCCCGGATGATTTTTTTTGACATTTTGGATTGTCCTACGGTACGATCAGCAAAAATAATAGGGATCTCGTGAAAACGGTAGCCCTTTTTCCATGCCCGGAAATTCATTTCGATCTGGAAAGAATATCCCTGAGATTTGATAGTGTCCAGGTCGATGTTTTCCAATACGGTACTTTTCCAGCATTTGAAGCCGGCGGTTCCGTCTTTTATCGGCAGACCCGTGATTAACCGGGTATACCAGTTGGCCCCGTAACTAAGAATCAAGCGGTGTAAGGGCCAGTTCACCACATTGATTCCTGAAACATAACGGCTTCCGATGACCCAGTCATATTCTTCTGCCACCTTAAAAAGTTTAACCAGATCTTTCGGGTCGTGAGAATAATCGGCGTCCATCTGGGCAATCAGATCATATCCGCGATCCAGTGCATAATGGAATCCTTTGATGTAGGCTGTACCTAAACCCAGTTTTCCGGGCCGGACAATCAGATGAAGTCCATCATCTTTATTTTGCATATCCCGGATCAAATCGGCTGTTCCGTCAGGAGAGTTGTCATCCACAATCAGAATATCCAGCGGATTCAGCCCTAAATTCTGGATGTCCCGGATCAGATTGCCGACATTGGCTTTTTCATTGTACGTTGGAATAATGACGATGCGTTTCAATAACCTGTTTCCTTTATGCGTTTTAGGATTGTTTTCAAGGGTGTCAGCGGGATGTCCGGCAAGGATTGCAACCGACTGATATCCAGTCCGCCTCTTAAAGGCCGTGGAGCTGCCAATGCCAGACGGTTTGTCGTGATGGGATGAATCAACGTCCTGTCCAGATGAAAAATGTCACTGACAAGACAGGCAAATTCATACCGGTTCAAATAATCAGGCCCCCCGTAATTTATAACTCCTGTAACCTCCAGCTGATCTAATTGTTTCACGGCCAATGCCATATCATTACTCCAGGTGGGATTATTGTATTGATCGTCCACTACATGGATCAGGTGGTTGTTTCGCAGGCTTTCCACAACCCAGCGGACAAAACTGGCCTTTTCTGTGGGACCTTTTCCAAAGAGGACATTGGTCCGGATGATCAGATGGTTTTTGAGAATACGCCGGATCTGGGATTCACCGCCTAATTTGGATAAGCCGTATATATTAATTGGGTCGGGACTTGCTGTTTCGTCGTAGGGACCGGCTTCTCCGTTGAAAAGATAGTCTGTGCTGAAGTGAATCAACTTACATGTATTCAAAGCACACCACTCCGCCAAATTGCGCGGGCCAAAGGTGTTTACTGCAAAGGCGGTGTCTACGGCTTTTTCGCAATCATCCACATTGGTAAAAGCCGCTGCATTCAGAATCAGGGATGGTTTGAATTCGTTGCACAGGGAAAAAACGGCATGTTTATCGCTGATATTCAGGGGGAAATAGGAAACACCGGGACTCAAAATATGGTCGTGAATATCCGTTGACAGGATTTTCCATGTGCCATCCCCGTAGACACGGGTCAGATGATAGCCCAATAATCCGTTCCCGCCTGTGATCAGTACTTTTTTTTCATTCATATCTTCGATGCTCAAATGATTCTAAAGAATCAATGAAATATAAGGGATTTCCTCCATGAATGAAAAGACGTTTAAACTTCTCAGCATCTCAATTTCTAAACGTTTAGTGGTTGAGATTGATCTTGAGAATCTTTAAAATCATCGTCTTGTGAAAAATAGGAGTCAATCATGCTATATGCTCTCATCATTGTTCCCCTTGGATCTATTGCAGCCCTGTTGGTTGCCTGGTACATGTATCACTGGATTTCTGGCCAGCCTGCCGGCCATGAACGGATACAGGTCATTGCCGGTTATATCCGGGAAGGGGCTATTGCCTATCTGAAACAGCAATACAAAACTTCGGGAATCTTCTTTTTGGCGGCCTTTATTCTCTTATTCATTTTTGCTTTTGGATTTGGAGCCCTTTCAGGATTTGTGCCTTTCGCCTTTTTAACCGGAGCGTTTTTCTCCGGTCTCAGTGGTTTTATCGGCATGATGACTTCTACAAAAACCTCCAGCCGGACAACTCATGCTGCAGAATCCTCTCTGAATAATGCCCTGAAAATTTCTTTCAGAGGCGGATCCGTGTTGGGACTTGTGGTAGTTGGACTCGGGTTGCTGGATATGATCGTGTGGTTTGTCATTCTTGAAATGACGGTGAATATTCCCAATCCCGTGGAAAAGCTCCAGATTATTACTACAACCATGCTGAGTTTCGGCTTCGGTGCCTCGGCCCAGGCTCTCTTTGCCCGTGTCGGTGGAGGTATTTTCACCAAGGCGGCAGATATGGGAGCCGACCTGGTGGGTAAAGTGGAAGCGGGAATCCCCGAGGATGATCCCCGGAATCCGGCCGTGATTGCCGACAACGTGGGGGATAATGTGGGGGATGTGGCCGGTATGGGTGCAGACCTTTACGAGTCGTATGTCGGATCTACACTGGGCGCCGCAGCTCTGGCCGTGAGTGCTTTTGCGGGGACGGATTTCCTCTATCAGGCGGTGACCCTTCCAATGATCATTGCCGCCCTTGGGACATTGGCTTCCATTTTCGGGATTTATTTCGTCCGGGCCAAAGAGCAGACAGAGCAAATTGGTCTCCTGAATGCCATAAATAGAGGAATTAACTTTTCATCCATCATCACATTGGGGCTCAGTGCCCTTGTTATCCATTTCCTGATTCCCGGCTATTTCTGGTCCCTCTTTTTACCCATTATTTCCGGGCTGGCTGTGGGTGTGGCCATTGGGTATACCACTGATTACTATACCAATGCAGCCTTTTCTCCGGTGAAACGCATTGCCGATCAGGCCCGAACCGGCCATGCCACGGTGATTACTTCCGGACTCTCTGTGGGATTCATTTCAACAGCCCCCACCTTTATTTTCATTGTGGTGGGGATGTTCCTCGCGTTCTGGACCGGTGGTGGTTTTCAGAATTTTTCTTCGGGACTTTTTGCTATCGGACTTGCTTCCGTCGGAATGCTCTCAACACTGGGGATCAATCTGGCAACGGACGGCTTCGGTCCTATTGCCGATAATGCAGGGGGACTGGCAGAAATGGCGGGAATGCCCAGCCAGACCCGGAAACGGACCGATGCCCTGGATGAACTGGGTAATTCAACGGCCGCCCGGGGGAAAGGCCTCTGTGTCGGTGCTGCTGCTCTGACGGCTGTGACCCTGATTGCTGCATTTATCGAAACGATCCGGGCAGCTCTTATGGGAATGAATATCGATATTATCTCCCTGGATGCCGTGGATATCCATATTAAAGATGCCAATGTCCTGCAGATTCTGGACTACCTGGGAGCTTCCATTATGGATATCCGCTTTATTATCGGACTTTTTATCGGAGGGATTCTCTGTACTTCCTTTATCAGTAAAACCATCGATGCCGTTTCCCGGGCTGCCGGTGAAATGATTGATGAAGTCCGCCGGCAGTTTCATGATATTAAAGGTGTGATGACCGGTGAAACACCTCCGGATTACAGCAGCTGTGTACGGATTTCCACTAAAGCTGCCCAGAAAAAAATGGTAAGTCCCGCCATGATTGTTATTCTCACTCCGATTCTTACAGGATTCCTCCTGGGGCCTATCGCTGTTATCGGACTTCTCCTCGGAAACCTGCTTGTGGGTATTATCCTCGCTATTTTTATGGCCAACGCCGGAGGTGCCTGGGATAATGCGAAAAAATATATCGAACGATCCAAATCTGAACTACGCTTCCAGATTGAGGACGGGATTAAAGCCATTTCAAAACGCGGACTCTGGCCTTTTTATCTGACCCACGAAACCAACCGCTTCCTTTATGAATTGGTGAACATGAATCCTCTGGCCTTTTCCATTGATGAAGAGGTTTCCGATTATATGGGACACATTATCGAATATGTCCAGGATGAATATGTGAAAAAGGGAAAAGATTTGAAACCGCTTATTGCATGTTATGGATCCCGGGATGTTAAACCCTCAGAGGATGAAACCCTCCACGAGTTCTGGGAAAAATTGAACCGGGATGACAAATTCATGTTCCGGGAATTTCTTAAACTCTCACATGAGGATCAGGATGTCCTTATGTCTATGCGTGAGATGAATGCGAAATTCAGGACGGTGATGGAAAGTTATCATGCTGCCGTCACAGGAGATACAGTGGGAGATCCTTTGAAGGATACCAGCGGCCCCTCTTTGGATATTGCTATCAAATTGGCGACCATGGTGAGTATTATCACGATCGGACTCATTCTCCGGTTTAATCTGGCGCAGTATTTATGAATCGACAGTGATATGTTATGCATATCACAAAGAGGCAGGGAAACCTGCCTCTTTGTCTTTATTCACAATTAATAAATTGAAAAGGATCATGATCATGTTATATTTAAGGGTATTTTTGTAACGGTGAAGCAATTCACGGGACTTATCACACATCACATTCTTTTGCTGAAAAATGTGGTAATTTCTGTTAAATGAATTCAAAACGGAGACATAGATGAATATGATAAAAAGTGCGGCACTTATAATAACCATCATGATGCTGGTCGGTTGTATGGAGATCAATACGAATCCTTCGCTCCCCCAATGGGAGGTGGACGTGGATGCTCCCATCACAAAGGTGGTTGTTAAAGCAGAAGATATTATCCCCGAAGATTCTTTGATTCACAAGGAAGCTGTCATGGGAGAGGATGGCTTTCAATACGTTTTTAAAGACACGATGGATATTGACGAACAGGAAGTGGGGGATCAGCTTAAACTCGATGCCATCAGTCCTCAGACTATCTCTCAAAGTGTGGACGATATCACGGTGGAAGGGACCAATAAAAACTTTGAATTCAAATTCGACACCGTCGGTGTGGACCCCATTGCCAACGGCACCCTTTCTGAACTGGGTAACATTGAACTGAATGATACAGACCCTGCATCTACACCCGATATTACCATGACGGAAGTTTTCCCCGACTTACCTGAGGATGAACAGAGTTATACCATCCCCCAGGGGACCGATTTTGATCCCATCGAAAAAAATATAGAATTTACCAATTTTTCGACTGCCACGTTTGTCAATGGTGAGCTGGAAGTAAAGATTGTAAATAACCTGGTTGTAGAACTCGGTTATCCGATTCAGGTGGAATTGCTGAAGACCGATCTTACACCCATTGGGTCAGGACTGGTTGCCACCTGGAATACAGGTGTGATGCCCGGGGATTCCAGCAGTCGCATTATTGATATATCCGGGGAAACTCTTCCCGGAAATATGACCGTCCGGGTCTCAGGGAAAATCGCCGGCAGTGGTGAAGCCAGCGGTGTGGTTGATGAATCGGTCCGCAACTCGTTCTTTGTAATTAAATCCCAGGCCCGGAATCTGGTGGTTTCACAGGCGACGGCGATTGTACCGGAGCAGGTGATTGATACCACAAGTTCCATTACCCTGGCAGCTGAAGAAAAAAATAAAGTCCAGCGGGCTGTAATTGAAGAAGGGAATCTTGGAATTATAATCCAAAATGACCTGCCGGTCAATGCCGTGATCAACCTTCAGGTTTCTTCTTTGGACGTAACACCGGATCAAAGCGGTGTACAGCCTTTTGAAAGGACGATCAACGTCCTTGCAAATAAGACTACGGATGTTACTTACAATATTAATGATATGGCACTGGTTATGGATGTATCAGACCAAACGGTCTATTACTCCTACGAAATCCGTACGGAAGATACATCTCCCGACAAAGTTCTCCTGAGTAAAAATGATGCTTTTCAGGTGGATATGAGCATTTACGGAGTCTCTCCCTCTGAGAAAATTACCTTTAAACAAATTACGGGAATTGTGGAACCCCAGGATATCACTGAAAGCGGTGAAATTGATGTCAGCTCTGATTCTGAAATCCGTGAGGCTTACATATCCAGTGGATCCATTATTATCGAGGTGGATAATCAGATTAACATGACCAATGCAGCTTTGCCCAATCTGGTGCTGGATATGCCTGAATTTTTTAATACATCAGGTGATCCTATCCGGGAAGTACGAGATCTGGGACCCGGATTAACGACCATTGTGATTCCCCTGGCCAATCATACCCTTGTTCCTCAGTCCCGTCTCAGCGGATCAGAGCTGAAACAATTTATTACTTACCAATCACATGTCACCACTCCGGCGGATGAATTAGGTTCCTATAATGTGACCGATTCCATCCGTGTGAATATTCAGGTAACCGAACTGAAATTCAGTGAGGTGACAGGAAAATTTTCCCAGGAAGCCATGGTCACGGATAGTGTTATTACGCTGGATGATAATAACAAACTGGACAGGGCTGTTCTTCAGAAGGGGAACCTTAACTTGATCTTTAATAACAATATCGGGGTTATCGCCGATGTGGTTTTCCTTTTACCGGAATTGTTGAAAAACGAACAACCTTTCCGGGAAGTTATTCATTTATCGGATGACTCAGCTCCCCAGATATTCACGATCCCCCTGGACGGGTATGTTCTGGATTTGGATTACATCTCACCGGATGTGGATCAGCAGATTGCCTACCGTTCCACGATCAGTCTTCCCGTCGATTCGGTAATGACTCTTTCACTAAACCAGGAAATCAGGGTGGATGTCGAACTGACGGATATGACTTTTAAAGAAATAACAGGATATATTGATACCGTAACTGTAGATATTGAACCCATTGAACAGTCCATTACCTCTCTTCCGGAGGAGTTGAAAAATGTGGATTTTGCCGATGTCTCCATCCAAGTCGTGTTTGAGTCACCAATTAATGTTCCGGTCTATCTGGATTTGAACATTACATCGGAAAATGAAGAAGGTGAGACGGTAAATGTAGCAGTAAGTCAGAATATTACAGACAATCCGGTTCTGGATATCCCTAATGCCAAGGATCTCATCAACATTTTCCCCAATAAAATCACCGCATCGGGACAGGCCCGGGTTGTGGGCGAAGGTACGGTCCGCCAGACGGATGTGGTCAAAGGGCATCTTTTCCTCTCAGCTCCCATCGCATTTGAAATTGGAGATTCCGTGTTTATTGAACTGGACGTGGAGAAAATGGATAAGAACGATATCCCGAATGAGTTTAAAAGCGCGATACTGAATGCAAGAGTGAATAATCTGTTCAGATTCGGCGCCGAGGTGACCGTCTGGGGAAGTCCTGATTCCAACTTCCTGAAAATTCCGGATCATCCTGATGTGATAGAAATTGCCCGGCTGGATGTGAATGCCGCCGACACTTCGCTTCAGGTTCTTGAACTCGGTGAAGATGTCATCGAATTCCTGAAAGAGGGGGGATATATGAAAACCGATGTCCGTCTGAAGGGACCGGAGGACGGTTCAACAGCACGGCTTTTAACGACCGATTCTATGACAGTATGGCTTTACGGGACATTCAAGGCGCAAATCGGCGGAGAGGATGAGGAGAATGATTGAGATGATTAAGAATAAGACTAAAAATAAAATTGAGATTGGAAGAGGGCTTGTATTGTTGATAGCCGGGTTTCTTCTACTGGGATCGGGAAGTCTTTTTGCCCAGAAGGCGGTAAATACCGGTGACACATCCCTGGAAGAGGTTCGTGAACGGGCCGATAAGGCTTTCGAAGAACTGGATCGTGAGATGGATGAATCGCAGGCAGAGGAAGAAGTCTACGATATGTCCGGTCAGAATTTTCTGGAAAAAGACACTTCCGATAATAAACAGGCCACAGAACAGGATGTAAATGTTTGGGAGCCGGAAAAGCAGCCGGTATCTCTTGCCTCTGCTTCGTCGGTTATAAAAGAAGACGGATCGGATGTTGCAGATTCCTATACGGATATCGTCTATAAACGAACATTCCGCCAGCCGGCAGCGTTACAGGGCAATCCGGCAAACCTTGGGATTGATCATGAGTCCATGGTTTCCCTCTCTCTCGTTGCACCCATGGTGAATATGGATTTCCAATTCTCCAACGGTGCACTTACCGTGGCGAATTATAACGATTTCGTGTCCCGGGATATACTGACTTTTGAAGATCGGGAATACTTTGCCGGACTGTTTGAAGAAAATGGCCTGCCTTTCTATTCACAGATATCCTTCCCAACTCTTTTTGCTCTGAGGGTGGGCCCCGTTTTTTTTAATAGCGGTGTCCATGTCGGGGTCTCCGGAACACTCCCCGGTGAAATCCTGGTCATTCCATTCCTGGGAAATCAGGCACCGGGTTTCAGTTTCGGCAATTCCATTACCAATATGGAAACATCGGCTGAAGTTTATGCCTATATAAGGAATTCACTGGGTATGGGACACACCATCAGCCAGTATATACCCATCGTTCGGGATATTGTGGATATCCGGGTCGGACTGGCCGTGAATGCCTATCTGGGAGGATTCAGTCTGGCTGAAGCCCATGATGTGGTTATCGGTGTGGATGAAACCTCTGTTCAAACCGCCGGAATTGCAAGCTACAGCTTTGTAAATCCTGATGCCGATGTTGAAGTGGCTGGACCAACCTTTGGCTTTGATTTCGGCGTGGGTGCAAAACTGAAGGATTTTCTGCCCATTCCCTTTGTGGCAAACCGGGTGGATGTCCAGCTTTCTTTCCTCGATCTTGGAGCAAGCGTCAACAGCTCCAATATGATTAAAAAAGAGTATCGATGGGATGCATGTATTGAAGACCCCGTTGGTACATTTTCCGAAGACGATCTGGATGTGGATTCCCTGCTGAATGCCAGCCATACAACTCTTGATTCGAACTTCGTTATGACCGAAAACCTGGCTTCCCGCATGAAGCTGGATTTGACATGGCAACCTATATCCGTATTGATGGTTCGCACAGGTTTAACTGCCTTTTTGAATGAAGGCCTGGGATATGAAGAATCCCCCCGGACATATCTTGAACTGGATATTTTTCCGTTGAAATGGCTTATGCTGAATCTGGGGGCCGGTTTTACCAATGGCAACGGGTACCTGAAAACAGGCATTGGGTTTAATACCCGGATCTGGGATATGGGTATTTATACCTATTCGCTGGGAAGTGCCGGATTTACAGACAATATCCGGGGATTTGGATTCAAACTGGTGAATAACTGGTATTTTTAACTTCTGCTAATTTTTATAATTTTTTTTCATAAAAACCCGGTGTTATCCGGGTTTTTGCTTTTAGTTGAGAATCTGTAGAAATTTTGTTGGGTTGATTTATTATTGTAAATAGAATAAAATATTTACAGGAAGATAGTTATAGAAAAATGATTATTAACTATTTCAAATATCCTGTCGTGAAACAGCATCAGACTTCGGACTGCGGGCCGGCTTGTCTTTTAAGTCTGATTCGCTATTTTGGCGGTTATGCTTATCTGGATAAGCTTCGTCTATTGTGTCATACTGATTATAAAGGATGTCGATTATATGATTTGAAGCAGGCGGCCGAAAAAACAGGCTTGAAATGTTCCGCGTTCCGGATTGAAAAAGGGAAATATCCGAAAGTTGAGTTGCCTGTCATCCTTCATTGCGAACTCCCGGAACATCTTGCCCATTATGTGATAGTCTATGCTCACAAAAAGGGCCGGTTTTTAATTGGGGATCCGGCAAAAGGTCTTTACTGGCTGGATCAGAAGGATCTGGACTCCCTGTGGAAAAGCAGGGTTTTGATGACTGTGCAGTGTGTTTCCCCTTACCGGGACCCGGATTATTTATCTGACGGGGAGTGGCTTTTATCCTATGTCAGGAAATATGCAGATCACGTTCTTCAAATTCTTTTCTGTGGCTTGATTTCGATTTTTGCAGGTTTTTTCACGGCATTTCTGATCAGGACTGTAACAGAACGTGTTATTCCCCATCAGGATAAACAACTATTATTAATAAGTCTTGTTTTTCTGGCATGTTTTCTGCTCATCAGAAGTGCTGTATCTTATATCCGGAATCTTCTTTTTTACCGGCACGGAAAAATTCTTTTTAAGGATATTTTTCAGGAATCCATTGCCCACTTTACTCATCTTCCATATTCGATTATAACACGATTCAGTACCGGTGAAATGACTTCTCGGTTTCTGGATATTTTTCGGATACAGTCGTTTTACCAGTTTACTCTTTTGCAGGGATTGGCAGATGCTTTTATTTTGGCCGGAAGCCTTCTTGTAATGGTCTTTTTCTCTCCTTTTTTGGCAGGATTATCCACCTTGCATGTTCTGTTGTTGGCCGGGATTTTGACAGGGTTTTATCCCCGGCTTCGAAAACTTCAGAATACTATGCTTCAAAAAGGTGCTGCCTTCAGTCATGAATTGATAGAAACGATGGAGGGAATGCCGGAAATTTCTGCGTTTGGGGTACATACCTATTTTATCGGGCTGAACAGGGAAAAATATGATTCTTTTTTAAACCGGTGGAAGGAAGTGGGGTTGTTAAACAGCCGTTTATTTGTGTTTTCCGAGTGTTTTCTCGGACTGTTTCAGCTTCTGTTTATCGGTTGGGGTATCGTGAGTGTACTGAATGAACAAATATCCTTTGGCAACTGGCTTGCCGCCTTTATTCTCACGGCTAATTTTATCCCCTCCCTTTTCAGATTGATGGAAAATGCTTTAAAGGGGGCTGAAGCCCGGGAAGCGATCACACGGATCCGGGATTTGCTGGTCCATCCTGTGGAAAAATGTGATGGGAAATCCGATGATCCCACCTCGGATTTTTCTCTGGATCTCCGGAACTGCACTTTCCAATGGCCAAAATATCACCCTCTTTTTGAAAAAATCAGTTTTTCGCTCCGGAAAGGATCCCTGATACAGATTTCCGGTGACAATGGGACAGGAAAAACAACCTTGGTCCATTCCATCCTGCGTCAGTATCAATTTTGTGAAGGGGATATGTACTGGAATGGGAAACCTGTCATGATGACGGATGTTGCGGATTACCGGCGGCATTTTGGCTTGGTCAGCCAGGATGTGAAAATTTTCAACATGACACTGTGGGATAATATTTCCCTGGGACGAAAACCGGAGGATTATCGCTGGCTGAATGATATGCACCGGGATTTCAACTGGTTTTTTCAAAAATTTGAATATGGTCTTCTGACGATTCTTGGAGAAGGACACCTCCGGCTCTCCGGGGGAGAAAAGCAAATCGTGGGACTTCTTCGGGCTATCTTCGAAGAGCCGGAGGTCCTGATTCTGGATGAGTGTTTCAATTCTCTGGACCATATGACCCGTCAATGGGTTCTGAAATGGATCAAAGTGTATGCCGGAAACCATGCGGTCATTCTTATCAGCCACGATACCCAGATTACGGATCTGGCTCATACCGTTGTGGACCTGAAAAGAGAATACGTCGGGTGATGCTATGTTTATGATTGCTTATCAATCTTTTTTCAAACGCATGAAGTCTGTTCCCTGGAGTGGATTTCTTATCCTGTGGTCCGTTTTATCTATGGCGTTTGTCTGGATTTATCAGGATCATTTCACAACACGCCAAACAGTGGAACAGCTCCTGGGAGAGCAGTTTTCCCCAGTATATATTGACCTGATTTTCGCACGGATCCGGGATATAACTTACTGGACATTGCTGTTTATCCCTTTTTTCATTCTTATCCGTATCACTTTGATGGCACTTCTGGTTCACCTCTTTTTTATGATTATGCAAATATGGATTCCTTTTAAAAAGGTTTTTCATGCCATGTTGCCTGCATTTGGCATTTTAATTCTCAGGGATTTTTCAAAATTGATACCCCTGTTCAATCCGTTTACTGCAGGTGATATGCTTCCGGAAGTACTCACAGTTCCCCTTTCTCTCGGTTCAATCGTATCGATCAATCGCTATCCTATGCTGAATAAACTTCTGAATGCCTTCAATTGTTTTGAGGGGTTGTGGCTTATATGGGTTGTTTTGACCCTGACCGTCTGGACCGGTTTAAAAATCAGAAAAATTGTTTTTCCGCTACTGACAGCCCGTTTGCTGGGTGTAATCCTCATGTGGGGATTGGGAGTTTTCTATGAAATCTACATGCTGTAAAGCAGGTTATTCACCTCCCGGGGCCGTGTGGCTTGTCCTGATCCTTGCGGCCAGTTTTCTGTTTATCTTTCAGGTTGTAAAAAATGAAATGCCCCCGGGGGAATTGTCTTCTTTTTCATACCACTCGGTTTCGGGTCAAAAGACTTTTGTCCCTGAAAGGGGGAAATTTAAAATCGTTATCCTTTTCTCCATGAACTGTCCGTATTGTATGCAATATCTTGCACGCCTGAACCGTATGAGAGAGAGGTTGCCTGATCAGCAGTATGGCCTGTTTACCACAGATAAAACCCTTTTTACTTCGGCATTGTATAAGTCATGGGTTTCACTCCGGCAGGATTCGCGGTTTACGGCAGGAATTCTGGATATTAGCACGGCATACACTTGTTTTGGAGATCCTCCTTTGCCGGTCACATTTATTTATGATGGTGAGAATAAATATGTCCATTCACTGCGCGGTGACAGGAATATTCGGGAACTCCTGAAATGGATTCCGGCGGGAAACAAGAAACATAAACGAAAGGGGGTCGGAAATGAATGAACTTACCTTGAACGAGATGATGGAGTACACGGGAGGATACCTGCCCGGGTCTTATCTTGCCTGTCTGGCTGGGATTATCACCCTGGGCTTTGGTATCTTCACATCACAGGGAATGGTCATGAATATCGGAACGTCGCTTATCTTCCGGTATTGTGACTAAAATCCCGGGGGCGCGCCGGGAGAGCCGAAAACGGCTCTCCCGGTTTTAAAAGAAACAAAGAGGGAAGAAATATGTGTTTTATCAAACGATTACGGGTTGAATTTTTGTCCTGTCTGATTTTCTGGCTTATGATGGCACCTGTCCTGACAGCTTCGGACCCGGACGACTCCATATCCTGCAAATGGGTTCTAAAGCAACGGAATAGAAATGATTATCTGACAATTACTATTCATGACACTCTGGTGGATTCGCTGGATTGTCTACGCTATCGTGAAATCTTTACTGCTTCACCTCTTGGCGGTGTGGATGTCATTTTTAACCGGAAGACGGGTGAGCCGGTGTGGTTCCGGATCCCTGCTTTGGGAGAGGAAGTAAAGGTGGATTACAGTAAAAACGAATATCTCGTGAATAAACGGATGAAAGATAAATCCTATACCATGCATACCCCCTTCGAGAGAGTGGCTTTTCCCTCTTACGCCCGTTTTGCCCGCCTCTTGTATCATTCGCCCCCTACAGACAATCCCATTGAGTTCTATCTGTATAATGGTAAAACGGTTCCTTACCTCTATGAAGCGGCAGGTATGGATACACTCAATTTTCAAAATCGAAAAATCCCATGCCGTAAATGGCATGTTAGTATGAAGGCAAGCCCTTTGATGGGACAGGAAGATTATGTCTGGATAAAAGACAATCCGCCAGTTGAAATCATGAAAGTGAAATTTATTACCCGGATTGGTAAAGTGCTTGGCTTTTCTCTGGGAAAAAATACGGCAGTCTTTGAAAGAGTATACTAAGAAATCGAAATATGTAACAGGTGTAGTGCTATTTCTGATTGCTCTGGTTGCTGTCTACATCGGGATATGGTTCCGCAGGGCCCTGATTTTGAAGGACTCCTCCCTGCCTGAATTGAGCCGGTTAATCCGGAAATCGGCCTATCTGAAGGAGAAAATAACCTGTATTTCCTCACTTGATGAGAATTGGATTCACCTGGATCAGCTTTCTGACACGATGGTTCTTCTGTTGCTGACATCAGAGGACCGCCGTTTTTATGAACACCATGGTGTGGATTTTTTCCGGATTCTGAAAATTTTATTTACTCCGAACATTTCCGGGACAGAAAAACCGGGTGGCAGTACTCTGACACAACAATTGATAAAAACTATCTGGGGCTCCTGTGACAGAACGATATGGTTCAAACTCCATGAAATGGCCGGAGTCTGGATTGTTGAATGGCTTTTAAGTAAGGATGAGATTCTTGAACTCTATATCAACTGTGTTATGTGGTCACCAAACAGTGTGGGACTCGCTTCTGCGGGGCGAGAATTGTTTGGTAAAGAAGTTGAAGAATTGCGGCCGGATGACATGATTCTGCTGGTGGCCGGTCTTCCCAATCCTGAAGCTCTGGCGGAATTTATCAAACGGAGCAAACAAAACCGGCGCCTTTTGAATCGTATCCAACGCCTGAAATCAGAAGCCGTTTCCATGGGTATCTCTCTCGAAAGCAGAAAGGGAAATGTTTATGAATAAGAAAATGCATTACCTGATTTTGATTTTATTGTTTTTATGGTTACTGCTGCTTTTGTACCGTCACAAGGAATTGACCCGATGCCTTCTCCATGCTGAACGTTCGGCAACAGAACTGCTCAGCCTGGAAAATCTCAGAGCCCGCTATCTGATAACACCTGTGGACTCGCTTTTTGAAACCGGAAGTGGCGAAGGTTTGCTTTTAATGATAAACCGGGATGAAAATTCGCAGACTATTAAAAGTTATCTGCAAACACATTTTCCAGCGTGGCCATTGATTGTTGTTGCAAACCGGCAATCTCTTCCTGCCGGATGCGAGTCTTGCGATTCCCGGATTTCTTTTCCTGAATCATTGGATATCCCTTTAAACATTCTCTGTTATTACAGGAGGGATACATGCCGGTATTTTTTTCTGTATGAACCGGCAAATCCCTGGAGGCTGGCTTTGGATATGAAAATTTTGAGGAAATTCTATGAAAAAAACGCTTAAGTGGTTTGTATTTGCCATGACATTCTGTTTGATCCTGATGTTTAGTACATTGTTCAGACCATGGATAAAAAAACTCAGAACTGAAAGGTATATGTTAAAGTATGAAAATACGATACAAGAGGTGTGCAGACGATTTTCTTTATCGCCTTCAGTTTATTTCAGTGTTGTCTATGCTGAACGGCTTCATAATGTAAATCATCTGGACAAAGCAGATTTCAGCAGGGCCCGGTTGGGTTTTGATGCCTCTGTCGGATTTGCCCAGTTGAAAATTTCCACTTGTGAATGGATTGAACTCCATCATTCGGATCTTTTACCCTTTTCATCATCAAATAGCAGGTCCCATCTTATTCGACGTTTGTCTTATCCGGATACAAATATTGTGTACAGTGCTGTTTATTGTTGCCTGATCAAGGACAGATTCGAGGAACGGTTTGGGTATTCCCCTGATGTTGCAGCTCTGGGGTCTTACTATGGCCGGGGAATTGATTATGGAAAAACGATGGATCAGGAATTTTACCTGAACAAATTGGGACTTACAGCTTATGATTATTATACACATCATTTTAAGACGGATCCTTAAGCTTATATGTTGCATCGGTTTGCTCTGGGCGTGTTCAGATAATCGGGAATCGCCGGAAATCATACCAAGGGAAGCATGGAATGCACGTGATCCGGTCCATCCCCGACGGATGGAAAAAAGAAGGCGACACCATGTCCCTTTTAAAGGAATTTGCATACACTACTCCGGCTTTAGTTGTAATATAAGTCCGCATTCACTTCAGGCTTACCAAATCTTACATCTCCATTATCCGGATATAACATATCATTACATTATAAACAAAAAAGGAAATGTTTATCAGGGACGGGATATGGCTTATTTCTCCGAAACCCCGACAGGGGCGGATGAATATATCCACCTGTGTTGTGTTTCCGATATGAAATTTCAAAAAGGTATCTGGTTGCCGGAGAAACAGGCTGAATCTCTCCGTAAATTAATTCAGTATTTATACGATTTATATTATATTCCTGATAAGAATATCTTTTTTTATGACAGTACCGGTTATGAAGATTTGGATTTCATGTAAATTTCATTAACTTTTCCGTGATCGAAAGGTCATATCTATACATTGAAATCCTGTATGAATAAGGAGTAAAAAAGCTATGGTAAGTGAAAAAATGAATCCTTTTAAACGTGTGTTGAATGTCTTTGCCAATCCGGAAAAAACCTTTACATCCTTTGGTGAGAAAATCACATGGAAGGATTTGTGGCTTCCGGTATTATTGCTTGTGCTTGTTTCAATGCTCACGGTACAACTGACACATCCGATTCAGGTAAAGGAAAGCCGTCAGATGATCACCCGGATGGATAACCTGACAGATCAGCAGAAAGAGGCTATGTTGCAGCGGATTTCCACCGATCATGTCCCGATTCAAAATATGATCCTTGGTGGTATCACACCGATTATCTATGCTTTTTTCATGGCAGTAATATATTTATTTGTCGGGAATTTCTTCGGCGGAGGATATGCAAAATATATGACGTTGCTTGCCATAGCCCTTCACATAAGCATGGTGGATGTCCTGGCCAGTATAGTTAAAATTCCCATCATGCTTGCTCAAAAAACAATGATGGTCCATACGAGTCTGGCTATGTTTTTCAGCGATTTTGATTTATCCAATATTTGGTTTCGGATTGCCATGCAGGCCGATGTTTTTAAAATCTGGAAGTGGATACTCTGGATTATTGCCTTTAAGGTGATTTACAACTATTCCGGCAAAAAGGCCTTTGTTCTGACAGGTATCATCTGGCTGCTTGGGGCAGTTCTCACTGTTGTCCTGCAGGGATTCTCACCCCTGGCATAAAAAATTGGACAACCCTTTGCTAACCAGGGTGTCCGAAACGGAGAAAATAAAGACAGGATCGATTCATGAAGGTAGGCAAGATAAAATGGATATTCGTGTGTGTGTGGGTAGCGGGATGGATTCAGGCTGCACCGCTTATGACATTGAGTGAGTGTCGGGAACAGGCACTCAAAGCAAATGGAGACCTCTTACAGAAACGGCTGGAAACAGAAAAAACCGGGTTGACGGTTAAACAGAGTTACTCTAACCTTTACCCCTCCGTTTACGGGCATGTATCTGCAAGTTATTCCCACACCGATAATTCTATCGTCACAACTGACAACTCGGGATATACACTCTCAGGAACTGTAAGTCAGAATGTATTTTATCCCGGGCTTTTTTCAGGCTTGAAAGCGGCAAAGTTCTCGGAAGAAGTGGCAGGGTTGAATCTGCAGGATGCCATTTCACTTCTGGAAGCATCGGTGATTCAATATTATTACAGCATCCTGGCTTCTGATGAGTTGATAGCCGTCTATAAAGAAAACATTCGCTTTGCTGAAGAAAATATCAAACGGGTTCAGAGTATGGTCGAGCTGGGGGCAAGGACAGAGTCCGATTTGTTGAAGGTCAGGGTTCAGAAAGGCCAGTTTCAAAGCCAGCTTTTATCTGAAGAACAGCGGAACAGAAGTCTGAAGCGTGAGCTTAACCTACTGATGGGACAGGATCCTGCAGAAGAACTGAGACTTCAGCCAATGAATTCGGGACCTTCCAGCCTTCCGGATATTCAGGAAGCCAGGCGCATGATTAAAAAATACAATTTCTCTCTGTTGGCTCTGAAAAAACAGATCGAACTTCAGAAACTCAATGTAAAAATAAAAAAAGAATCTTATTTGCCGACTATTTCAGGGGATTATACCTATTCTTACCGCGATGATGACGGGGGGGCGGTAAAATCCAATTCACTGGGTTTATCGGCTAATATTTCCCTCTTTGAAGGTTTTCGCAGAAGTACGGAAAAGCAAAAAGCCGAAATCGATTTAAAATCTTTGCAAATCATGTATGATGATGCCGTTAACGATTTATTTGCCCGGCTCGATGAGTTGTATCAGTCTCTGAAAACCTATCGTGAGCTGACTGAGATTCATGAGGTTAGTCTGGAATCGGCAAAACGGGATTATCAATTGGTCACACAACAGGTTGAACTGGGCTCCGGAACGATCCTGGATCAGTTAGATGCCCAGTTATCCGTCCTTGCTTCAGAAAGTCAGCTGGTGGAAGCCCGGTATAATACTAAAATAACAGAAGCACACATTAATCAACTTTTAGGGAAATAAAATGAAGAAATGGATTATTCCGGTTGTTATTCTGGTTATAGCAGCCATTGTGTATTTCAATTTGAAGATGAACAAAGAGCAGGCGGTTGAAGTGCAGACAGAAGTTGTTAAACGTCATACCGTCGAAGAAAAAGTTTCTGCAAGTGGGCGGGTGAAGCCTGTCACCCAGGTGGATATCAGTGCCAATGTGGCCGGTGAAATTATTGAGATGAATGTGAAAGACGGTCAGAATGTCCGTAAAGGACAGGTATTGGCCCAGTTGGATAAAATTCGTTACGAAGCGGCGGTGTTCAGTGCCCGGGCGACATATTCTTCCACAAAAGTTGCTTTTGAAAAAGCGAAAAAAGATCTTAAACGGGCAAAGGCTTTGTTTGAATCAGGAAATTTGAGTCAGGCTGACCTCGATCAGGCACTGGCGGAATATGGAAGAATTCAGAGTAATCTGGCTCAGGCTGAATCGAGTTTAAAACAGGCCGAAGATAATCTGTCCAAAACAACGATCATTTCCCCCATCGACGGGACCATTATCCAGGTTCGGAAAGAAGCGGGTGAAATTGCCCTGGGCTCCCAGTTCCAGGCTGACATTATCATGGTTGTGGCTGATCTCTCCAAAATGGAAGTGGAAGTGGATGTTAATGAAAATGATGTGGTCAGAGTCTCACTGAATGATCCGGTGGATATTGAAATTGATGCCATTCCCGATACATCTTTTAAAGGGGTGGTTACGGATATTGCCAACCTGGCCCAATCCACCGGACTGGGAACTCAGGAAGCAGTCACTTACTTTACGGTTCTGGTTGAAATGCTGGAAGTGCCGGATATGATGCGTCCCGGTATGAGTGCGACAGTTGAAATTCTTACGAATAAGGCTGTAAATACAGTTGCCGTTCCTATTCAAAGTGTAACAGTGCGGCCTGCCGATAAGGTTTTTACTGCCGTTAAAAAAGATTCCCTGTCTGATGAACAAGTGACACTGGAAGAAAAGGACGTGGATGAAATGATTGAGGTCATCTTCCGGGTGGATCAGGATACGGTTACGGCTGTTCCTGTTACCATCGGACTTAGCAGTCGGGATCTGTTTGAAATTAAATCCGGCATTCAGGCCGGGGATGAAATTGTCATCGGAAACCATAAAGTCCTGAGCCGTGAATTGCAGACTGGAATGCATGTCCGGAAATCAGGGGGTGAAGAAGGCAAAAAATCAGGTAAGAAACGCTAAGGAGCAGAGCATGGCCTTATTGGAACTGAAGCAAGTAACCAAAGTGTACCAAGTGGGGGCTGTGGCCGTCCATGCTCTCCGGGGAATTGACCTGATGGTTGAAAAAAATGAATACGTCTCCGTTATGGGTCCCTCCGGCTCGGGAAAGTCTACTCTGATGAATGTCATCGGGTGCCTGGATACACCGACTTCAGGGACCTATATACTGGATGGAAAAACAGTTCATGATGATAGCATTGAGCAGAACAGCAACGGCAAACTCTCCGATGATGACCTGGCTTTTGTACGAAATCAAAAAATCGGGTTTGTTTTTCAAACATTTAATCTGTTACCCCGGATAACGGCCCTGCACAATGTGGAACTTCCGTTGATTTATGCCGGAATTCATAAAAAAGACAGGATTGAAATGGCAAAAGAGGCCCTCCGGAAAGTAAATCTGGAGGACAGGATGCATCATCAGCCCAATGAACTTTCAGGCGGACAGCGTCAGAGAGTGGCCATTGCCAGGGCTCTGGTCAACAACCCTTCGATTATTCTGGCAGATGAACCTACCGGAAATCTGGACAGTAAAACATCCCGTGAAATCATGCAATTGATGGATCACCTTCATGAAGAAGGCAATACAATCATTCTGGTTACTCACGAGACAGAAATTGCTCAACACGCTCACCGGGTTGTCCACTTTTTGGATGGTTTGATCGCCAGTGACGGATTAACTCCTAAGGGAAAAGGGTAAATGGGCCAACTGTTTGAAAGTGTGATTATGGCCATGAAGGCCATTCTCAAGAATAAAACCCGGGCATTTTTAACAATGTTGGGTATCATTATCGGAATTTTGTCGGTTTCACTCATGGGGACCGCCATCTCCGGAATTGATGAGACGTTTGAAAACAGTATTCAGGGCATGGGTCAGGATGTTTTATATGTACAAAAATATCCCTGGTTTATGATAAATGATGAATGGTGGGAATACCGGAACCGTCCTGACATTGAGGAAGAGTATGCGGAACAAATTCTGGAACGGGCGTCTACCATCGCTTTTGCCACGCCTTCGACAGGGCGCCGGGGAGATGTAAAATATGGCAAAAATTCCGTGGAAGGGGTGGAAATAAACGGGACAACCTGGCAGGAAGCGTATATATCAGCCCTCAAACTGGAGTCTGGTCGCTTTTTTTCTGAACCCGAAAGCCGTTATGGCACCAAGGTGGCAGTCATCGGATATGATATTAAAACAAGTCTTTTTCCCAATGAGGATCCCCTGGACAAAGAGATTTTAATCCAGGGTAATACCTTTAGAATTATTGGTGTTATTGCTCAACAGGGAAAATTTCTGGGACTCATGAGTATGGATAATATCGTTACCATTCCCCTGAAATCCCTGAAAAATATTTTTGGTGGCCGGCGGGGGATATCGGTCAGTGTAAAACCTAAAGAGGGAGTGACTGTAGAGCAGGCAAAAGAAGAACTGATGTTTATCATGCGGGGACTTCGGGGACTCAAGCCTCAGGAAGAGAATGATTTTTCCATTAACCAACAGGAGGCATTCCGACAGCAATTTGCCAATATCCGGCTGGCGATCAGAGCTGTAGGATTTGGAATCACGGCCCTTTCTTTGATTGTAGGGGGGATAGGTATCATGAACATCATGTTTGTAAGTGTCAGGGAGCGAACCAAGGAAATCGGGATCCGGAAAGCTCTGGGCGCTAAAAAGAATATTATTCTTTTTCAGTTTCTCAGTGAAGCTGTGATTATTTCTCTCATCGGCGGCACAATCGGTATTCTCATCACGGTTGGTCTTGTCGGCCTGCTGCAAAAATTCTTTGTCGCACGCCTTTCTCTTAATCTTATCCTGATTTCACTTTCTGTCTCGGTCATTACAGGCATTTTATCAGGTATTATACCTGCTAACCTTGCCGCGCGATTGAATCCGATTGAGGCGATCAGATATGAGTAGAGATAAAGTTGAGGAATTCAGGGTAAAGACGATAGACAGGATCGAGGAGATAAAATATGAATTTGCATGAAGTGCTGACATCATCCCTGGATTCCATCCGCCAGAACAAACTCCGCTCCTTTTTGACCATTCTCGGGGTTGTGATCGGGATGTTTTCAATTATCGGCGTGATGACGGCGATCAATGTCCTCCAGAATTCTGTCGAAAGTAATCTGAATATTCTGGGAACCAACACCTTTTTCATCCAGAAATATCCTGCGGTCCAAATGGGTGGGGGTACCCGCTGGAAATACCGTAACCGGAAAAATTTGACGTATGAGGATTATCAGCAATTAAAGGACCGTTTTTCCGGTCCGGCAACGATCACGGCTGAAGACTGGCACAGCGGTGATCCCGTCAAATTTCAAGAAAAACAGACAAAAAACAGTGTGGGAATCCGGGGTGTTACACCCGAATGGGAATTTTCATCCGGTTATTTTCTCCAGAGCGGCCGTATGATTAACCGCAATGATGTGGAGCAAATGCGAAATGTAATTATCTTAGGACAGGATGTCATTGATGTTCTCATGCCTCAGTATAATCCGGTGGGACAGACGGTTACCATCCGGGGGGTTAAATTCAGGGTGATTGGGATATTGGAACGGAAAGGGACTATTTTCGGTCAGTCCGAAGATAATGTGGTGGTTATACCCCTGACCACCCATCTTAAAATGTTTGCAAGTCGCTGGACATCCCTGGGATATGCTATTGCAGTTATGGACATGGACCGTTTTGAAGAAGTTCAGGATGAAATTGTATTCAATCTCCGCCTGATCCGGGGTGTGCCTTTGACGGAAGAAAATGATTTTGAGGTAGTTTCCAATACATCGTTGATAGATACTTTCAATCAGGTAACAGGAGCCATAAAAATGGCTGCTCTTCTCATCAGTTCGATAGCTCTTGTGGCTGCCGGTATCGGTATCATGAATATTATGCTGGTCAGTGTTACCGAAAGAACCCGTGAAATCGGCATCCGTAAAAGCATGGGAGCCCGAAAGCGGGATATTATGAATCAATTTCTGCTCGAAGCCCTGGTTTTAACGGAACTTGGAGCCCTGATTGGTATTATACTGGGTATTCTGACCGGAAACCTTGTGGCTGTTTCCATGGATGTGAGCGGTGTTTTTCCCGTCCGGTGGGCCGTTATAGGTGTGATAATTTGTTCGCTGATTGGAGTGGTTTTCGGAACCTATCCTGCCGTGAAAGCAGCCCGCCTGGATCCCATCGAAGCCCTTAGATATGAATAAAAAGTCCTATCCTGAAGCAATTTATTCAATATTGGTATATTTAATTTCGCTGGTATAGTAACTGACATTTTTATCAAAAGTTGGCACGGAACACTGAAAATTTCCGCTGTTACCGGGAAGAAGGGCTGAGGAAGAATAGATGCCGCCAGGATATTTCATGTTGTTGCCTAATACGAAACTGCTGTCTGAACGGATAAGATTGGCCCCCTCATCATAGAGCCGGAATACGACCCGGACAAAGTCCGCCCGTTGGTTTCCGTTGTTTGTCACCTTTCCCAGGAATACCTTTTTATCCGCATAGATCATTTCTTTGACAGGACCGTCAAATTCCAATACAGGCGCCTGCTTTTTTATGGGCTCAATGTTTTTAATCTGTTTACGCTGAAGGGTAATAATGCCGATCAGGGTTTGGACCTTGATTTCTGAGAGATTTTCTTCCTGGATTGTCCCCTGAACAATTGTCCCGTTTTTCAAAATGATCTGATGGGTCAGTTCAGGTACTGTGACCATTTCCCGGATCTCATTCCGGATTTTTGGCATATTGACTTCGGCTTTGTACATGAGCACTTCTTCTTTGAGAGCTTTGAGTTCATTTTTCAGCTGAAGTATCTCTTCATCTGCAGAATAGTAACGGTTCCCTTCGGATTTTTTATTGAGTGCATCCGAAGCCGGCGGAACCTGTGCGGCAGCCGAAGAAATCATGATAATAATAAGACAAAGGAAGCATCGTTTTTTCATTCTGCACCTCCCTGAAAGTCACGATGAAGGGCCAGTGCGGTTTTCTCCATAGCTTGGTACAGGTCGGGATCACCCGATTTACGGACGGCAGTGGCGATATCCATCCAAAAAATAAGATTGTGTTTTTCTTCAAGCGACTGAATCAAAAACATCAGTTCTTCAGGGGACTTAAATGCAATGAGTCCGTCCAATGCTTTTTTCCGCAGATAGTAAGGAAAATTTTCGTCAGTAGCAATAAAGCGGAGGGAGGGGATTATTGCCGGATCGGAGAAATCATCCAATACCGTTAAGGCACTGTTCAGCATGAGATTATGCCGTTCCTTGCTCCGGTCCAAAAATTTAAGGAGAGCAAGAAGTATTTTTTCATCCTGGGTGACATCCAAAATATTAAATGAAAATTCCCGTAACATCTGATCCGTCCGGGGATCGCCCATGAGTGCAATCAGGGCTTCTGTAAAAGCCGGTTCATTTTTTTCAGCCAGGATTTTCAGAGCCCGTTCACGGGTCCTCAGGCTTCGTTTTGGATCGTTGATGATTTTCAGTAAGACGGGAACAATTCCATCATCGTCGTATTTTCCGAGGGATTTGGCAAAGGTGTCATCCAGCTGTAAAAAGTGATCATAGGATTTCTGATATAAATCTAAAAAGCGGGGGAGACTCTGTAAATCCGTATTGGAAAAAATACTCCCGAGGATTTTTTTCTCCAGATTTATCCGAAGATTCATCAAGGTTGAATATGCGTCCATCATCAGTACGCCCCATTTGGGGTCATTCAGTTGAGCCGTTTCGTCAGCAATGATTTCCAGGGCCCAGTATTCCAGGGTCTCTGGTTTTTTTAACTGGGACTGGATCAGGCGATAGGCGAGGGGATCCCTGCTTCGAATGATATACCGGAGAGCTTCTGCCCGCAGTTCCTGAGCTTGTTCATCATCCTCGTACGTGGCGATAATTCTGTCCAGGGCTTTCGGCTTTTCTTCCAGGTAACGGTTGTACTGGTTTACAATGGCCCGGCTGTCTTTCAATGAACCACTGCCGCTGCATCCCGCCAGAAAACCGGCTAACACAAGAAACATCAGATATTGTTTTTTCATCTCATATATTCCTGTAAGACATTTTTGCTGGTAAAAAAAGTGCTGACCATAAGTTCCATCTGCCGGAGATAGACGTTTTTGATCTGTCCCGGCGCCCATACACAAATATCAATAAAGTAGGTCCGGTTTGTCACTCCGTCATAGAAATAAAAACTGGAAAAAGGTCCGCCCATGGTTTTTTCCGGATGTCCCCATAACCCGCGGATATTGAAAACCGGGCGATTACCCCAGTGAACCAGCCGGTGAGTCAGATAGCGTTTTTCCACATAGGTGCCATCCAGATAATTCAGGCTCAGCCAGTGCCGCATAGTGACTGCCCATTTTTCATCCAAAACCGAATTGAGTCCGCCTTTCTGCCAGTAAATGGTTACCCAGCGGTAAGGACTGGTCCGGCCGAGTTGAATGATGTGCTCAACGGGATTTTCTTCCAGAATCTGATAACTGTGGGGAACCCTGAAAGAAAACCCGTATTTTTCAAACAACTTTTTTGTGATCTCTTTCTCTTCAGCTTTGTAATAGATCTCGTCAAATTGCCGTTCAACAAATGCTTTGTTCAGTGCATCGTAAATGGAACTTCCCTCATTCCGGATATAAGTCAGAAGAGTTTCATCGTCAGGAGCCGCCAAAATAATGAAAATCTGACGTTTTGCCAGTTTCTCCTTAATGGGAAATAGAAACCGCTCACCTTTTTCAATCATGCGCAGAGCTGTATCCGGCAGTATCCGTTGAATATACCGGGATGTCCTGTCAGTTCTGTCCAGGGTCGTAATGAACATGAGATTTTTTGATGCCCGGTAATCTTTGAAGTCTGAAAGAGGAATCGGTTCAAAATGATAAATACGCTCAATTTGTGGTGTTCTCAGCTCTTTTTCCACCGGTTCCCGGATATCTTTCTCAATGATTGCCCAGAGTGAGTCATCCACAAATGTGTATACCGGTCCGTCATTTCCCACAGCCAGCTTTTTATAGGGTTCACACCCAAATATGGTTAAAAGGATTAAGCTCAAAAGAATTAGTCGCTTCATCGTTAATCTCCGATTCAGGATAATTGATGTCCTTAGTGATAAAATAGTCAGAGAAATGGTCAAAATCACATGTTATTTACGGCTTGTCCCCCGTAAAGAGCCACATGACGGCTGTCTTCGCCGGGACAGAGGCATTATAACGGGTATCAAGGCGGATTTCCCGGGCGTTATAAAGGGGAGAAATGAGTTCCGGACGCTTTCCGTTGATTTCCGGAACCAGGGGGAGGATTGGGACAGATATACGATGTGAGCCGTCATTGTAGATCAGAAGGAGTATGTTTTGGCCATCCTTTCGCCAGGCGGCATAAAGTGAATCCTCAATCAGGATATGTTCCATGGGAACAGTGAAAAGACCGGGTTTTTCCTGCCGGAGACGGTTCCAGCGCCTGAATTGTTCATAGAGCAGATTTTCAACGTTTTTTCGGCCCTCCCGTGTAAAGGCTGAGCGGGAATCTCCCGGGAAACCTCCGGGAAATTTCTTCCGGTTCTCCGGATCGTGTCCGCCGGTCATCCCGATTTCATCTCCATAATAGATCTGAGGAATTCCTCTAAGACTGTACAAAAGGGCAAAGGCATTTAAATATGTTTGAATGTCTTTGCCTGTGTCCGTAAAAAAACGTCCCATATCGTGATTATCCATGAATACCGTCATCATGGAAGGATTCCTGTAAATGAAATCCCGGGAAAGATTTTCATAAAATGTTTTGATCCCGATTTTTCCGGTAGTCAGCTGATAAATCTGGCTGGAATGGGCAAAATCCGTAATGGAGCTGAGCCCGTTCTGCAAATCGGGCCGGCTGCTGAAGAAGAAGGAGAGGGGGGTCTTTTCAAAAACCATGGTTTCCCCCAGAATGAATAAGTCGGGATACTCTTTCCGAACTCCCAGAGCCCATGCCGCTGCACCTTCGGTGTCCGAATAAGGCCAGGTATCCTGTCGGATGCCGTCCAATCCAAAGGTTTCAATCCACCAGATGGCATGTGTGATCCAGTAATCCACAACAGCTTCATGCCGCAAATTCATATCCGCAAGGTATCCGGCAAACCAACCGGATTGGACGATTTCCCGCAGTGAATCCGGCCCCCAGGTGTTGATGACATCTGAAATCCGGTAATTACAGGGTTCAAAATCATCGACTGAATAATTTATCCATTCGGAAGAAGGGGGATTAACCGCCAGGGGATGGGAAGGTGAGATGTGATTGATGATATGATCCATGATGACTTTTATTCCGAGGGACTGGCTCCTGCGGATCAGTTCCCTGTAGGTCTCAAAATCACCCAGGTGCGGTTCGATGGCATAGAGATCTGTGGGGGTGTAGCCATGATAGCAGTTGATGTAATTGTTTTCAAAAACGGGTGTCATCCACAAAACCGTGATCCCCAGATCCTCAAGATAATCCAGATGGTTGATCACACCTTGAAGATCACCGCCGCGCCGTCCCCATTTATGCTTAAGGCGAACCGGGTCCTTGTGTCCCGGAATGAAATTTCGTTCAGTATTTCCATCTGAAAAACGGTCCGGTATCAGCAGGTAAATCACATCCCGCGCATCGATATTTGCCGGTTTCTTTCCGTTCCGTTCTGCAATGGGGAATTCCAGAGAAGAAGATTCTTTACCCAAAAGTCCTGTCTTCTTTTCAAATGTGATGGTTTCCGTACCGCTCTTGAGGATTCTCAGTGTTACACGATGATACGCCGGATTGGGATAGGGGTGTTCTTCAAGAATTTCGGCATATTCTCCGGTTGACTGTGCGGAAAAACCGCTGAAGTCATCCCCATACACAAGCAGAGTGACGGTATCGGTTTCCATCCCGCTCCACCAGTTTGGAGGCTCGGTTTTTGTAATTGTCAGGGAAAAAAGAGATCCCGCCGAAAAAAGAAGAATCAGCGGGAAAATCCTTAAAAAAGTATATTTCATAAAAAACCTTAAAGGATTGATTGAATCTTTTGCCGGATCACATTTTTCGGAACAGCACCAATGATGGTATCTGCCACAGTCCCGTTTTTGAAAATCAGCAGGGTGGGAATGGAACGGATCCCGTATTTTTGGGCAGTTGTCGGGGAATCATCCACATTGAGCTTGGCAACGATGATCTTGCCTGCCATATCGGCGGCGATTTCCTCCAGGGCCGGGGCAATTATGCGGCAGGGCATACACCATTCTGCCCAGAAATCAACGGCTACAGGAATCTCACTTTTTAAAACATCTTTTTCAAAATTCGCATCACTTACATTGATGACATTTTTAGCCATATTGATCTGCTCCTAATTTATTGTTTTTGAGTTTACCCGATATTTAAAATAACATTTCACGAATTAGATCGCACGCACTTTGTTACGTTACCGGGAAAGTGAACGGTTCAACCGGAGTATTTCCTGAAACGTAGGCCTTTTGCCATACAACAGTACGGCCAGGCGGAATATCCGGGATGAAAGCCAAATCAGGAATACAATCCAAATCACGAGATATAGCGCCATGCCCAGAATGCTCCAGAAAGAAGGAGTGGATATACCGATCCGGGCAATCATCAGTAAGGGGGTAATCAGCGGGATGTAAGACAATATGGCCGAAAGGCTGCTTTCCGGATGTTCCAGCATAAATGAAATAAAATAGATAGGCAATAAGGCAATAAGGGATAGAATACCACCAAGCTGCTGAGCATCCCGCTCATTGTCAAATAAAGAACCCAGGGCAACATAAATGGTGCTGAACATGAGATACCCCAAAATAAAAAAAACAAAATACCATATCAGGTGAACTGTATTCATGAGTCCTGAAGTTAACTGATCGGACAGATAATGGTTTCCGACCTGGTATAAGATAATCATATAAATAAATATTTGTGTTAATCCAAGAAGTCCCATGCCTAATATTTTACCGGCCATGATTTCAGATGGTTTGACTGATGACAGGAGGAGTTCCACAATTTTGTGGGTTCTTTCCTCGATAATGCTGGAAATAATGCTTTGGGAGGTGGTAATAATTCCCATAATGAGCACAAACATGAAGACAAAGGGTGTCATATAACGGATGAGAATATTTTGTCCGGATAAAACACCGCTTTCTGTGAGCTGATATTCTATTAGTTTTACGGGTGTTTGGATAAAAGCCAGCACATCCCGGTTCAATCCCGCTTTATCCATCCGGTAGGATTCCGCGGCGTCCTGGAGTCCGCTTTGTATCCGGTTGATATGCTCGGGCCCCATGTTTTCGTAGTAGATTTCTGACAGGATCGTATCTGATGCTGCCAGGTGGACGGTAAGCACGGCATCCGATATTCCCTGGCGGATTATTTGATGGATCAGGGTGTCTTTTTCCGTTTCTGTTTTGGGAGATTGCCGGGTGAAAAGGTAGCGGGGCTCATCATTTTCCAGCCGGTATTTTCGGCTGAATGTGTTTTCTATAGTATCTGCCAAAGCATCATCGTTGGATATCAGAACCAGGTATTCCGGTTCAGGTCCGCTTTTCATGGCAAGCATTTGAGGACCAATAGCCAGGGCCAGAATGATAAATGGGAGGATGATGGACAGGATAAAGGCCTTGGAACGGACCCTGTGAATATATTCCCATTGCAGGATTATCCGGATATTTTGCCACATATTATACCTCAACCAGTTTTATGAAAATATCTTCAAGGGATGGTGTATACCGGGCGATGCCGTCTATGTCATAAGCATCCGTCAGGCGACGGACAGCTTCTTTAAAGGGAAGAGATTCAGGCAAATATCCCCTGAGAATCTTATTCTGTATGTGGTACGATTCGAAGAGTCCCGGGGGGATTTTACCCGGCCCGGACCTGAAACGGACCTCAATTTGCTGATCCCCGTGTTCTTCCTTAATGGCTGCAAGTGCCCCTTCCAGCACAACCCGTCCCTTATTGATCAGACAGATATGATCGCAAAGTTGTTCAACCTGGTCCATCTGGTGGGTACTCAGAACAATGGTTTTTCCCTCATCACGGAACTCGCGGATGATATCCTTCAGGATGATTTGATTAACCGGATCCAGGCCGGTAAAGGGTTCATCGAGGATGAGAAGGTCGGGGAAACTGACTGAGGCAACAATAAATTGTATTTTCTGCTGATTCCCCTTGGATAGCTCGCTGATTTTACGGTCTGCCTGGTCACCCATGCCGAAACGGTCCAGCCAGGTGTCACAATGTTCGGCTGCTTCTTTGGGTGACAGTCCCTTCAGTTGACCGAAAAACTGGATAACCTCCCGGATTTTCCGTTTTTGATAGAGTCCCCGCTCTTCGGGCAGATAACCCAGATTACGGCTGTTTACCGCTCCCGTTTTTCCGTTACCGATCCGGATTGTACCGGAATCCGGCCGGATAATATTCATGATCATCCGGATCGTCGTGGTTTTACCGGCGCCGTTGGGACCCAGAAGACCATAGACGGAACCCCGTTCTACCTGAAAAGAGACATCCTGAACGGCGCAAACTTTTTCAAAGTGTTTTGTGACCTTTTCCAGTTTTAACATATCAAATCTCCAGAAGTTAAGGAAATTACTTTGCACCAGCCATGAAAGCAAATTCTCAATAAAAATAATTATTGTAAGGTTAATAAATTCATGGTAGTATTATCACAAATACAATAAAGCAGATGAGATAGAGGAGGATAAAATGTCAAAAGTCTTTGATGATATTAAGAATTTCATGAATGACTGGTGGATTAAAAACGGGCCCAAAGTGGAAGGCATGGTAAAAACCACGGCTGAGAAAGCGGAGCATCTCACACAGAAAGCGCGTCTGAAATATGATTTATATCAGGCCGGCCGGGATTTGGCCAAAGCCTATGAAGAGCTGGGTGAAAAAGTCTATCATGAAATGAGTGAGAACAAAAAATTTGACTTTTCCTCAGATGATGATATCCAGGTTCTCATGGATCAGATTGTCCAGGCCGAGAAAAAGGTCCAGGAAATCCGGGACGAACTGGCACAGGTAGGGATGACTCCGGAAGATGATCCTTTCGGGGAGGAAACTCCGGAAGATATCGCCATGGCCGACGTACCCGAACCAGATGAGACAAAGAGCGAAGACTGACGGTCCTTTGAATTTATGAAGCATCGGAAACGAGACATATCTTATATTTCCCGGAAGTGGGGAGTTAGCCCCAATTTATCCAGTTATCTTGAGGAAATTGCCGAGACAGAACCCCTGCCGCCGGAAGAAGAGGTCCGTTTGAGTCAGCTTATTAAACAGGGGGATAAGGATGCGCTGAACAAGATGCTTTGTGCCAATTTGCGTTTTGTGGTTTCCATCGCTAAGAAATACCAGCGCCGGGGACTTCCTCTGGAGGATTTGATCAATATCGGGAATCTGGGTTTGATTAAGGCAGCGCACCGGTATGATGAAAGCCGGGGGTTCAAATTCATTTCCTATGCTGTCTGGTGGATTAAACAAACTATCCTGCAAGCCCTGGCAGAACAGTCCCGCACCATCCGTATTCCCCTGACGATGGTTTCCATTATGAATAAATATGCACGCGAGATGGAATATCTGGAGCAGGAATACGAACGGGAACCGAATTTTGAAGAGCTGGCACAGGATATGGATATCAATCAGGATACACTGGAAAAAACCCTTCAGCTCAGCACAGCCCCCCTGTCTGTTGATGCCCCGGTCCGTGATGAAAACGATTCCTATTTTCTGGATATCATTGAGGATAAAGATGCGGAGGCCCCGGACAGGGAACTGATGGATGAATCACTGAAATATGAGTTGCACGATGTATTAAAGAATCTGACGGACAGGGAACAAAAAATCATTAAAATGTACTATGGATTGGAGAATTATCCTAAGATGACCCTGGAAGAGATTGGGGAAAAAGTAAATCTCACGCGTGAACGCGTCCGACAAATTAAGGAAAAAGGCCTCCGGAAACTCCGGCATATCAGCCGGGCCAGGCTGTTGCAGAAGTTTTTAGGTTAATACTTGATAGAAAGTAAATTCACCCTTAAAATATAAACGTATGAGCCCAAAACTGAAAAAATCACAGAACACAAAGTTTCTCATCTTTTTTGAGCATGCATCGGAAATGCGGGAGATGGTGATTCCTGTCAGCCGTATGGTGCGGATTATCTGCCTTGTATTTTTCGTCTTATCCATGACTATATATGGCTCCGCTCAGTATCTTGCGGGCATTTATTATGAGGAGAAAATTAAGGCAATTACAGCGGATAATGATGATCTTACATCGGTTCTTTCTGAAATGCGGACCCGGATATCCACCCTGCAGAACCAGATTGACGTAATTGTGGAAAAAGATAAAGCCCTGCGTCTGTACGCCAATCTGCCGGAGATTGACCAGGATATTCGAAAAATGGGTGTGGGTGGCCGTGTGACGGAAGATTTCAATCTGGATAATCTGGATCCGGAAAATGAAAGCGCTCTGGAAAAGATGGATCTGAATTTGAAAGCTCTTTCCCAGACTATCAAGCTTGAATTGATGAGTTATGAGACCCTTTTTGAGACACTTCAGACTCAGAAAGACCGTTTCGAAAGTATTCCGTCCATTTCTCCCACAAAACTGGGGTATCTTTCTTCCCGCTTCGGTTACCGCCTGGATCCCTTTAACGGAGAAAGAACCTTTCATCATGGGATTGATATTGCCGCACAGTCGGGAACCCATGTCTATGCCACCGCAGGGGGGAAAGTAGTCTATGCGCGATATAATGGTGGTTACGGATATACGATTAAAATTGAACATGGCTATGGATTTTCCACAATTTATGCTCATTTGAGCCGCATGAATGTACGGAAAGGACAGATAGTCCGCCGGGGGGATGTTATTGGGTTTGTTGGAAGCTCAGGTCGTTCAACCGGTCCGCACCTTCACTATGAAGTGCGGTATAACAACAACCCCGTCAATCCTATCGAATATATCTGGACCGACGCATCCCTTTAGTTACCAAAGCAATATAAATACCCGTTCCGGGAACCAATATAGACTTTATTCTCATGAACAACCGGTGTGGCTTCACAACCAAAAGGTTGTGCATCCAGCCTTTTTAAACGGCCTTCGGGAGAGTATTCAAAAAGGTATATTCCCCAGTAGCCTGCCGCGATGATTTTATCCCCCACCACAACGGGAGTCGATATGGAAGGACCGATGATCACTGAATCCAGAACAACGGGTTTGGAATACCACGTGCTGTTGTCCGGTCCCAATACCTTACAAGGTTGTGTTTTTTTATAATCGATTATGTATAAAAAGCTGTCCAAAGCACTGATGGCGGTGATATGGGGATATCCCTCCGGTCGCGTGTGGTCATTGACGGATGCACTCCCGATAACCCCGCCTTTCCACTCTGCCACTACGGCATTCCCTACGGGCAGAAACCATTCCACACAGGATGAATCGGGAGGTTTTCGGGGATTCAGTTTCATCACCCCGCCTTTTCCGGGGATATGCTGTTTCTCAAGCGTCACCAGTAAACAACTGTCTGATGTAACCACCGGTGATCCGTCCATATCACTGCCGGTGATAAAATCCCAGTCTATCTGACGGGTTTCCAAATGGTATCCATAGACATGTCCCGAACCGGATGTGATGTAAATATGATTACCGAGAAGACACGGGGAACTTTCCGTTACCAGGTTTAAACCATGGCTCCGGGTGTCTTCCAGGGCATAAAGCCGGTGTGATTCCAGAATGTGCGGCTGAAGAAAGCCCTCCCGAATTTCCGCCTGTTCCGGCCGGGGATCAAAAACGATGAATTGTCCGTTTTCCAAACCTAAATATGCCAGGGAATCCACAATAAGGGCCGAGCCGTCCACATCCCGGCTGTAACTGGCAAAAAAAGGAACATTCATTTTCCACAGGGCTTTGCCTGTATGATAATCTATCGCCTGATAACTGGTAATCATGGGATGATCCAGGTATTTATTCAGTCCCAGTCGGCTTCCTTGTAAAATGATCAGCTGATCCTTTCCCGGAGGCCTGTACAGGGTTCCCGTCCCTTTGATCACATCATCAAAAGCATATTGCCAGATCAATTCTCCATCAGAAGCCCGGATCTTTTTCAGGTGATGATCATACGCACCCTGGATGATGTATAAAGTATCTTCAGTTTCCACCAGCAATGGCTGGCCGGTCCATCCGCAGCCCTTCCAGGTCCGGTTCCCTGCCTTTCGGGACAGCGTGGTTTCCCCTTCTCCCAGGTATAGGGACCATTGCAGCTCAAGGCGATCCGGCGCCCTGTTTCCGTAGACATTGCGGCCCGGGCCTCCTAAAAAAGTGCTGTTTATCAGGGTATCTTTTCCACCGGCTTGTATGTTTCCCATACCGGGATCCAGAACAGCCAGCCACAAGATCAAGATAAGGCAGGTAAGACCATAGTGCATGATATGAAGCTAATGAGTTTTATTATCTTTCTTCAACATAAAAAATGATAATCGGCTGATTTTCTCCCTCCTTACCCTTAAATTCCGTCTATGAAAATATCTGTGGTATTTCTGGACAGGGACGGGGTGCTGAATGAAGACCGGGATGAATACGTCCGTACTCTACGGGATGTGAAGGTCTATCCGTATGTACCCGAAGCCATTCTGCAACTGACACAGCATGCCATAACTGTTATTATCATCAGCAATCAGTCCGGTATTCACCGGCATTTTTTTTCCGGGGATACAGCGGAGAGAATATTCAAAAAGGTAATCCAAACTGCAGAGTCTGCAGGCGGGAAAATCACGGATTATTATTATTGTCCCCATACCCCGGAAGAAGGATGTTCCTGCCGCAAACCCCGAACAGGTATGATTCAACAAGCGGTTGCCGATCATAACATCCATTTGAATGAAGCTTTGATGGTGGGAGACAGCCGTTCAGATTATGAAACCTCCCGGAATGCCGGCATTCCCTTTATCCTGGTCCGGACCGGCAAGGGAAAAGAAACCGAAAAAGCATTAAAAACAATGGATCCGGATCTGACGGTGGCTGATACCCTGAAAGAAGCCGTATCAAGTATCGTGAGGAGAACCTGATGAATATCTGTGTCTTGCTGGGTGGAGCTTCACCGGAACGGAATGTCTCCATTACCAGTGGAAAAGCAGTGGGTCAAGCACTGGAATCTCTGGGTCATACCGTTTTTTATGTGGATCCCTCCACACCCTGGCATGAAATGGCCCGGTTCCGCAAAAAACTGGAGACCTTTGATGTAACGGACAGTCATTTTGATGATATGGTACAGCGGGATGAAACGGTTTTTATGGATCATATCCGGAAATTGAAAGCCCTGGATACTGATGTGGTTTTTAATGCCCTCCACGGGGGAAGCGGTGAAAACGGTATCATCGCAGCGGTTCTGGATATTGCCGGGTTGCCTTATACAGGATCAGGTCCCCTGGCGTCTGCCCTGTCTATGGATAAATACCTCTCCAGGGTTTTGGCAGAAAAAACAGGCGTTCAAACGGGACGCGTCGTCAGGATTACAAAGAGCACACACATCAATCCCGATGAATTGACATTTCCCCTGGTGATAAAACCCAACAGTGCCGGATCATCCGTGGGGCTCCATGTCCTGATGGAACCCTGTGATATCCGTCCACTGGTGAAGGATGCCCTGAAATATGATTCGGTGATTCTGGCGGAAGAATACATTCCGGGACAGGAACTCACGGTGCCTGTTGTGGGTGGCAAAGCCTTTCCCCTTATTGAAATTCTCCCTGAAGGTGGTGTGTATACCTTTGAGACAAAATACGCATCAGGGAAAAGCCGTTATCTGATACCGGCACCTCTGACTGATGATTTGACCCAATCCCTGAAAGAGAAGGCCTTGCGCATCTGGGATATTTTGGGTCTTGAAAATTATGCCCGGATTGATTTCAGACTGAAAGACGGGAAAGAGATTTATTTTCTGGAAGCCAACTCCCTGCCCGGCATGACGGCCACAAGTCTTCTTCCTAAATCGGCTAAAGTCATGGGGATGGATTTCCCGGCCTTAACGGATTGGATTGTAAAGGATGCCCTGAAACGTTTTGAAAAAAAGGAATCAACATGAATCTGGTTTTTTACAACACACTCTCCCGGAAAAAAGAACCCTTCATTCCACTGAAAAAAGGTGTTGTAAAGATGTATACCTGTGGCCCGACGGTTTATAACCATGCCCATATCGGCAATTTCCGGGCCTATATCTTTGAGGATCAGCTGAAGCGCTACCTGAAATATAAGGGATTCAATGTTACCCAGGTGATGAATCTTACGGATGTGGACGATAAAATTATCCGCAGTTGTTTTGAAAAAAAGATTCTCCTTCAGGATTATACACGGCCTTTCAAAGATTCTTTCTTTAAGGACCTGGACATTTTGAATATTGACAGGGCGGAGGTTTTTCCGGCGGCTACGGAACACATCGGGGATATGGTAAAATTAATTCAGTCTCTGATGGAGAAGGGGCTGGCTTATCGTACAGAGGACGGAAACATTTTTTACAAGATCACGGCTTTTCCCCGTTACGGCCGTTTACAGAATCTGAACCCGGAAAATCTCCGAAGTGGAGGCCGGGTGGAAAGTGACGAATACGAAAAGGAATCGGCGCACGATTTTGCCTTGTGGAAGGCCTGGAAACCGACTGACGGGGATGTCTATTGGGACACGCCGCTGGGTAAAGGCCGTCCCGGCTGGCATATCGAATGTTCTGCCATGTCCATGAAATATCTGGGAGAAACATTTGATATTCATACCGGCGGAGTGGATAATATTTTTCCCCATCATGAGAATGAAATTGCCCAGAGTGAGGGGGCTACGGGTAAACCTTTTGCCCGGTACTGGCTCCATTGCGAACACCTGCTCTGGGACGGGGAGAAAATGAGTAAATCCCTGGGAAATATTATTTATATCCGGGGGTTGATCGACAGAGGCTATTCCCCCCGTGCCATCCGATATACACTGCTTTCCACTCATTACCGCCAGAAATTGAATTTCAGTCTTTCTCTACTGGAACAATCGGAAAAATCCCTCAAGCGGATTGACGATTACCTCTTTGAGCTGGATCAGATTCATGAGGAAGGTCCTGTCCATGAAAAGGTGGAAAAAGAAGTTGCCCGGATGCTGGAAAAATTTGAAGGGGCCATGGATGATGATCTGAACATTTCTCCGGCTCTGGCTTCGGTATTTGAATTAATCCGCAGGATAAACCGGATAAAGACAGATTTGCCGATGACAAGTGGTGATAAAGAAAGGATTTTGGAAGCATTACAAAAAGTGGATCAGGTTTTAGGGGTTATTTTTTCGGGAGATCACGAAAAGCCCGCAACGTTGTCCGATGAGGACATTGAAGCGAGGATAATCGAACGGAATGAAGCACGGAAGAACAGGGACTGGGCCAGAGCCGATACCATCCGTGATGAATTGCTGAAAGCCGGGATTGAACTCATCGACCGGAAAGAAGGGACTACCTTCCGGCGGAAATGAAAAAAACCATCGTAAAATAAAAGGGCGGTCCGGACCGCCCTTTTTTATTTTGTGTCCAAATTTTATTATTTAAACATGATTCCCAGGCCGACGGTTGCCACCTGATAATCTCCCACCAGGGCTACCTCGGCATTGATAAATGTCAGAGGAAGGGCCTGAAGGGTTAAACCTGCATTCATCCGGAATGTATTTTCCCCTTCCAAATCAAAGGAAAGTTCCTGGTCTTCATCAATACCCGGAACGGTCCCCGCAGGAATGGTATAGGTTAAATTGATGGTTGTTTGATCATATCCGGCACCAATGTACGGCGTAATTTTGATAAAGGGAATGGGAAGCCGTTTTCCCAGCTCGGCATGGTAATTGATATTTGTAGCTTCCAGAATATCTCCGACTTTTAATACCTGATAAAAAGCGCCGACGGAAACATCCAGAACGGGGACAGGCAGGTTTTTCCGCAGGCCGGCTCCGTACATGGAGAACATGCCGAGTTCCTCACTGATTTCAAATTCAGGAACGTAGCGTGCCTGTACTTCTATCTCAAAAGGAATGCGGACATTTGCCTGGAGTCCGGCAGTGGGGACGAATTCCAGTCCGAGCCCGCCGGGAAATTGAAAGTCTGGAGCTATGGTACTCAAATTGCCGTTGAGGAAATTCATAATGGATGGCTGCAGATAGGTATCCACATCCGTTCCGGACATGCCCTGATCTTCCACAAGGCGGGTCCTGAGGGCCATGTAAACTTCATTGGGTGTCCGGGTGGAAAGCAACACACCTTCTTCCTGGTCACTGGCGATGGTGGGTGTTTCTGTTACCCCACCGTTGTCGTAAATATCGTTAAATGTCAGCGTGATATCTTCCGGTTGGAGATCTGCCGGAATCATTGATAGTCCGGGCATGGTGCTTAGGGGAAAAGTGATAGTGTTTTCCATCATGGAATATTCAAACATCATAGCTGCTTCGGGCACAGCCACCATGTTCACGACCAGTCCCACATCCAAACCGATGGGCAGGGGCAGCGTTCCGGTTTTTGTGGATGCTTTCCGGTACAAACCGCTGTTCATGCCCGCGCCGAATCCCGTTACCAAGGGCTGTACATATCCCTTTGCATTATCTCCCAGCATTTTTTGAAGACTTTCTTCAAGACTTTGCGCCTTCAAAGGTATGACAGGCATAATCAAAGCCAGGATAAGCATCAATCCGATCACAGTTTTTAAACGCATTGTTCACTCCTTATGTTGTTATTATCTTTTCATTTTTACTTAATGTAAGAGAAATAGGGCTTCATAATCAAAATTTTTTTTATTTTCACCTTTATATCGTGCATCAGGACACATACTGTTCAATCAATTTCACCAGATGAAGAAGTTTTGATTGCTCGGGAAGAGGGAGGTTTCCGTTTGCCTTACAGATTTTTTCGGCTTTTTCTATGTAATTCATGATATTGCACAGGTTAGGTGTTTCAGGATCCATAACCTGAAACATCTCTTTCAAAGATTTCAGGGATTCGGCATCTGCGGCACCTTTGGGGTCGTATGTGAAATATTGCCGGGGGGCAATGGATAAATCCCGCAAAAGATGTGAAAAATAAAGGACAAGCCGGTTGATTTTGGGGTAATCGAGTTTTTCGGCAGAATCAAAGAGGGTATGGTAAAAATGGTTCCGACCGGAAGTGGTAAAGATAAAAGGACGTTCACGCTTTTTAAAGGCAATATAGTTCCCGGAGGGGGGAATGGCATGAATGCCCATGCGTCGGGGATAAATTCCCTTGACGGAAGTCTCAAGTTGATTGATTACCGGACCGACACCACATTTTTCAGCTCCGATGAGGAAAAAAGAATCCATGATCTTCTCATGTGTCCCTGTGCCCAGACCGTGTCCCATAAGATCCAGAAAAATGGCTAAATCAATGGCATTCAATACCTCGGGATTTGCTTCGCAAAAGCGTTCCACACCCATGTGTGGAGAGTTGAAAAAGGGGGGTTCTTCCGCGTCAAAACAGGCCACCAGGATACTCCGTCTGTCAGCCTGAGGCGGATCGGCGTGAAAATGACCCGCCGCCCTGAGAATGATACCCACAGCTGCCGCATTGTCATCAGCCCCGGGGTAATAGCCCAGCTCATCTTCGTCAGTCCCCAGATGATCGTAATGGGCTTCGATCATGATATACCGGTTTTTCAATTGTCCCTTTCCGGGGATATAACCTAAAATGTTTGCCCCTTCAATATTGCCCGGCAGGTGAGGGAGAGGCTGAAGATACTCTTCACCATAAAAAGGGAGAATGCCCAGATCCTGCATCTGTTGGATGATGTACTGCTGCGCCCTTTTCCACCCGTCGGTTCCGGTCCGGCGTCCGGCGCAGTATCGGGAAGCAAGGTAATGAATAATCTGAAGGGTGGAATCAGCCATGGATGAATTTTCACGGAATCCTGCGGAATAGCAAGAAAATAATGTTCAACATTTTAAATCTGTCAAAAACCCGTTACATTTCAGACAAACGATGACAATGGAACTGAACATCCTGGGAACAGCTTCCCAACTGCCCACGGCAGAGCGAAACCACGGCGGATATTTGTTGCGCTGGCAGGGACAGAATATCCTCCTGGATCCGGGAGAGGGGATTCAGCGTCAGTGTGTGAAAGGCGGGCTCTCAGTGCCGGCTATTCGGACAATATGTATTTCCCATTTCCATGGGGATCACTGCCTGGGACTCCCGGGAATCATACAGCGGATCTCTCTGGCAAAGGTGACTGAACCGGTGACCATCATCTATCCCAGGACAGGAGAGGACTTTTTAAAGAGACTTCTCACCTGCTCGGATTTTCATCAGACCCTGACCCTTCATCTTCTTCCAATATTCCGGGAAGGTGTCGTTTTTCATGCAGGTAAGCTGCGGATTGAAGCCATAGAACTCAAACACCGGATTCCAACCTACGGGTTTCGGATTGTTCAGCCTGGCGGATTCAGGTTTGACAAAGAAAAACTGAATGCCACAGGCATTGAGGGGAAATCCGTTGGGATTTTGCAGGAAAAAGGTGAACTTCAAACAGACAGGGGAATAATCACCCGGGAAAGTGTTTCAAAACGTGTTCCGGACCGGGTTTTTGCTTATGTGGCGGATACGGCGCCGGGAAATCATTTGAAACCCCTCATGGATCATGCGGATCTGCTGCTGTGTGAAACAACCTTTATGGAAAATGAACGGGATTTTGCCGAAGCCTACGATCATTTAACCACAAGCACTGCAGCAAAGGCAGCCCTTGAAAACAAGGTTGATTTTCTTATCGCGACCCATTTTTCGGAACGCTACCGGGAAACCGGCGTTATTGAAGAAGAACTTCGGGAGGTCTTTCCCCGAAGCTATGCCGCCGAGGATCTGACCCGTTTCAGTCTGGTGCTGAAGACAAAGAAACTGTATGTAAAAAACATAAGGAAAAAGAATGGACAAGCGACCTGAACGTCCCACCTGGGATGAATACTTTCTGGAAATCGCCCGGGTGGTGGCCCGGCGCTCATCGTGTCTGCGCAGGCAGGTGGGAGCCGTCATCGTCCGAAATAAAGATATTATTTCCACCGGTTACAACGGGGCTCCCAGCTTCCAGAAAAACAGTCTGGAATATGGATTTTGTTACCGCGATAAACACCATATCAAATCCGGAACTCACCTGGAACTGTGCCGTGCCGTGGGTTCTCATGCCGAGTCCAATGCTATTGTACTGGCTGCCCGGAACGGACATTCCACAGCAGACAGCACAATATATGTTTATGGTCATGAGTTTATATGCAATATGTGCAAAGCCATGATTGCCAATGCATTCATTCACCGGGTCGTTTTGCAGAAGCCCGATGGGAATGTTGTGGAATTTATTCCCGAACGGGACTGGACCGTCCATCCCGTGGATATGGCCGAAACACCGGAGAAGGTGGCAGAACGATGAAACGGTTTATCTTTTCTCTCACGATCATGCTCCTAAGTTTTATAGTTTGTTTGACGGCAGCCGACGCCCGCTCCTATCTGATTCGCTATAATGATCAGATGAATAAAATTTCCACATTGGAAGCAGACCTTCTGGTCAGTTCGCGGATGCCGGGATTCACCCTGGCTGATCAAAGGGGAAAACTCCGGTACCTGTCCCCCGATGAGGTGGATATCAGCGGCGGTTTAAAAGATGTGATTCCCCCTGAAGCCATTCTGATCAATCTGCACCATGTTCTTATGGATTCTTCCGTTACCGTCCTGCCTGATGTTGAAACGGTTGCCGGCGGGGTGATCCTCAGGATGCATGTTCAGGATCCAGCCGCAGGCCGTTTAGACTGGACGGTTACTATGGATACCATCCGCTGGTATATCCGGGAAATATTTGTCCGGGATCCCAAAGGAAATACCGTGAATATCCTTTTCCGCCAAAGACCGGTCCTGGAAGATCTTTACCTGCCCCAATCCATCGAGGTCCTGATGACGGCTGCAGAAGAAAAGAGACGGGTTCCCAATCCCCGGAGGCAACGTATCGCCCGGCCGGGAGATGAACAGTCCGGAACCATGACAATCCGCCTGAATAAGTATCGTATCAATGATCCGGAGGTCTATGAATTTTTTCATCAGTCCATGAATTAGGCCTGACCTTAATGACTGAATTTTGTATATTTTAAAACTGATGAAAAAACCACCTAAATATTTTGAAACATGGTTGGCCAGAGGGATATCCTTTATCTTCAATCCTCTGTGGTTCAGCATTTTATTTATTGTCTACCTGGTAACGTATAAGGGCTATAACCGGGCCGATACCATGGGAATTATCATTGCCGGTTCCCTGTCTGCATTTATTCTGCCCGTCCTGATTATCGGTTTTATGGTCAAAAAAGGGATGACATCCCACATGGATATCCCCGAACGATCCCAGCGGATTGTTCCGTTTATGATTTTTTCCCTCATTTATCTGGTCACGTTCTTCATTTCTGTCTGGACCGGGCTTCCGGGTGTTTTCAATGCCGTATTGTTTGCCATTTTTATCAATACGATTATTTACGGTATTATCACCCTGTGGTGGAAAATCAGTATTCACTGTGCAGGCATTGCCGGTTACCTGTCTGCAACAACCCTGATTTTCGGTCCCCGGCATGTAATTCTCTGGCTGATCGTTCCCGCATTGTGCTGGTCCCGAATCCGTGTGAAAGCCCATACACCCATGCAAACCCTTGCGGGAGCCGTTCTGGGCGGTGTGCTTACATGGCTTGAAATCTGGCTGGCGGACTATTGGTTTAATATTTTATAATTCATGAGGTGCCTATGAGACGTGTTTTATCACTCATACTTGGAGGAGGACGGGGGACACGGCTGGCTCCCCTCACCAGTGTGCGTTCCAAGCCGGCAGTCCCCATCGGGGGGAAATACCGGTTGATTGACATACCTATCAGCAATTGCCTGAATTCCAATATCCGAAGAATTTACGTCTTGACACAGTTCAACAGCGAATCTCTCCACCGGCATATTAACAGCACCTACAAGTTTGATCCCTTTTCACAAGGGTTTCTGGAGGTTCTGGCGGCATCACAAACCTTTGAAAATGCCCACTGGTATCAAGGGACGGCAGACGCCGTCCGGCACAATATGCACCATTTTGAAAAATGGGAATTCACTGAATACCTGATTCTGGCCGGCGATCATCTGTACCGGATGAATTATGACAAGTTTGTCTACCATCACCGGTCCAGCGCTGCCGATATCACTATCTCCGTCAAAGCCGTTTCACGGGAAGAAGCCAAGGATTTCGGTGTGCTGAAGGTGGATTCAAACGGAAGAATTGTCAGATTTGCCGAAAAACCCAAAGAAGATAAAATCCTGGATGAGATGACCAGCGATACGGGGAATCCGGACAAACCCTACTGGGGATCTATGGGAATCTATGTGTTCAGCAAGAAAATTCTCCGAAAAGCCCTGAGTGATATTCAGAAAGATGATTTCGGCGGTGATATCATCCCCGGAGCCATTGAAAGCGGGTATCATGTCCAGGCCTTTTTTTTTAATGGATACTGGGAGGATATCGGGACCATCCGCTCCTTTTATGACGCCAACATTGCCATGACTTCCCAAACACCTCCCTTCTGTTTTCGGGATCCTTTGATGCCTATCTATACCCATGCCCGCATGCTTCCCGGAAGCCATATCGGGGACTCTTGCATCGTGTCATCCACCGTGGGGGAAGGATCCATGATCCGGGCTACTTCCATCCGTAAATCAGTGATTGGAATCCGGAGCATCATTAATTACGGAACGACGATCGAATCCTCCTATATTATGGGTAATGATTATTTTGAAGAAGACCGTGAAACAAGCATTCCCCTGGGAATCGGCCGCAATTGTGTGATAAAAAATGCCATTATCGATAAAAATGTCCATATCGGAAATGATGTACAAATCCTGAATAAAAATGGGATTGACTACAAGGAAGAAAGTCAGTATTGGATCCGGGATGGCATTGTCGTGGTGAAAAAAGGTGCAGTTCTTGAAGACGGAACCATTATCTGACAGAGATTAGAGGATAAGTATGACAGAGACCCGCAAAGATCCATTGGTAAAACTGGACAAGCGATTTACGCTGAAGGACGATTTTCCCATTCCCACTTATGAAGAGTGGCTGGCGATTGTGGAGCCTTTTCTTAAGGGGGTACCCTTCGAGAAGAAACTGTGCACTCCCACCTATGAAGGCATAACGCTGGAACCCCTGTACATCCGGGCGGATCGGGATGCTATACTCTCCGATATGTATCCCGGAGTGGACCACGGCTTGCGCGGAAACACGCCAGCCGCTTATGTGGGTAAACCCTGGATTGTAAATCAGGAGCTTCCCTTTGTCCTGGCGGAAGAATTCAATAAAGCCCTGCTGAATGATTTGAAGAAAGGTCAAACGGGTGTGACTCTGAAACTGGATACGGCTTCTCTTTTGGGACAGGATGCCGATTACGCAAAGACGGAACATGTCGGGGATGGCGGCCTCTCCATCTCCGGGTTGCGAAGCCTTGAACGGGCTTTAAACGGCGTGGAACTCCCGGCCGTTGATCTGATACTTGACGGTGGTTTTTCTGCTCTCCCTTTTCTGGCGGTTTTTAAAGCCTATCTGGATAAAAAAGGTGTTGATCCCGAATCCCTCAGCGGGGCCGTGGATCAGGATCCCTTTGCATTTCTGGCCAAAAAGGGTTTTCTTCCCGTGGATCTTAAAACCGTTTTTGATGAAATAGCCGAAACAGTAACATGGCTTGACGGCACAATGCCGGGTATGAAAGGATTGGGTATTTCCACTTTGCCGTATCATGAGGCCGGAGCCGGCGCCGTGCAGGAACTGGCCTGGATGCTTTCCTCCCTGGTGGAATGGATGAACCGGTTGGGTGAACGGAATATAAACCCGGAATGTATTGTCCGCCATCTGCGGGTTACATTGGGCGTTGGGCCTTTCTTTTTTATGGAAATTGCCAAATTCAGGGCTGCACGCTTGTTGGTCCGAAGGGTGCTGAAAGAGTATGGGTTGAATGAAGCCGCACATCAAATTACCTGGCATGCCCGGCCATCCAAAACCAATCAGACGCTGTATGATCCCTATGTAAACATCCTCCGGACCACCACGGAGGCTTTTTCCGCCATCCTGGGGGGCGTGGACAGTCTTCATACCAATGCTTTTGACGAAATGGCCGTGAATGAACCTTTGGCCTTTGCCCGCCGTGTTGCACGGAATATTCAGATTATTCTCAGGGAAGAGTGTCATCTGGACCGGCTTATCGACCCGGCCGGCGGATCTTATTTTGTAGAGACTCTGACATGGCAGGTGGCTAAAGAAGCCTGGACATGTTTTCAGAAAACAGAAGAACAGGGCGGCTTGCTGAAAGCCCTGGACTCCGGATGGATTCATGATGAAATTTTATCAGTAAGACAAGCCCGGGAAAAAGATTATCGAAAGCGGAAAAAGGTGTTGGTGGGAATCAATATGTATGCCGACATCAAACAAAAAAAGCTGGATTCTGTACCCGTTGATCAAAAAGCGCTTCAGAAAAAGCGGGCAGAGTATTTGAAAGCCTTTCGTGTATCCCTGGACCAAAAGGAAAATCAGGCTGTGATGAAACACCTTGAAAATCTGTCCCTGGGAAAACAAAAGATGGAAACGGCAGTGCAGGCTGTTTCAGCCGGAGCTACCCTGGGTGAAATCTCACGGAGTCTCCGCCTGTCGGCAGGGCAGGGGCTCACTATATCACCTCTTCTGCCTTACAGAGCCGCCGAGATTTTTGAGCGCTTCCGGGATATGGGCTGGCAGGCGGAGAAGACGCAAAAAGGCAGACCAAAGATTATTCTAGTTAATATGGGACCGCCCAAACAGCACAAGATCCGCTCCGATTTCAGTCGGGGGTTTCTGGAACCCGGCGGGTTTGAGGTCCTGGATACACCGGCTCAACCCTCACCGGCAGAAGCGGCCCTTGCCGCAAACGAAAGCAAGGCCTTTGCCGCCGTGCTGTGTTCCACAGATGAAACCTATCCGGACATTGTTCCGGCCTTTATAAATAAGCTTAGAGATCTTCAATCCGCCATGAAAGTGATCGTTGCCGGCAGACCCCGGGAGAGTATGGAAATGCTGAAAAAAGCAGGCGTTTACCGCTTCCTGTATCTGGGGGCCGATGCCGTGGAATTTTATGAAGATCTTTGGAAATTGGCGGGAGGTGAACATCATGCGTAAACCGGATTTTACAAAAATTCCCTTTGATGTTGACACTCCCCGGATGACCCGTGAAGAATGGGAAAAAGCCTTTGAAAAAGAGACGGGTATGACAGTCCGTGAGGCCGTATGGGAAACCATGGAAAAAATTCCCGTCAAACCCCTTTACGACGGGAAGGATACGGAAGCCTGTGAACATCTGGATTACCTTTCAGGGATTCCTCCCTTTTTAAGGGGCCCCTATTCCACCATGTATGTGGGACGTCCCTGGACTGTCCGGCAGTATGCCGGCTTTTCCACGGCGGAAGAGAGCAATGCCTTTTATCGCCGGAATCTGGCGGCGGGGCAAAAGGGACTTTCCGTGGCCTTTGATCTGGCAACCCACCGGGGATATGATTCGGATCATCCCCGAGTGGTGGGGGATGTGGGAAAGGCAGGCGTGGCCATCGATTCGGTGGAGGATATGAAAATCCTTTTTGACGGAATTCCCCTGGATAAAATGTCCGTCTCCATGACCATGAACGGGGCGGTTCTGCCGGTCATGGCCTTTTACATTGTTGCGGCGGAAGAACAGGGTGTCACACCGGAAGAGTTGAGCGGAACCATCCAGAATGATATCCTCAAAGAGTATATGGTCCGCAATACCTATATCTATCCGCCTGAAGTTTCCATGCGGATCATTGCCGATATTTTCAAATACACGTCGGAAAAGATGCCCAAATTCAACAGCATCAGTGTTTCGGGCTATCACATGCAGGAAGCAGGAGCCACAGCGGATCTTGAAATGGCCTATACGCTGGCTGACGGTTTGGAATATGTTCGGACCGGGATTCGTGCGGGACTGGATATCGATGCATTTGCCCCCCGGATTTCTTTTTTCTGGGCGGAAGGCATGAATTATTTCATGGAAATTGCCAAACTCCGGGCAGCCCGGTTGATCTGGGCCAAACTTATCAAACAGTTCAACCCCAAAAATCCCAAATCCATGTCCCTGCGGACCCATTCCCAGACCTCCGGCTGGAGTTTGACAGAACAGGATCCCTACAACAATGTAGCCCGAACCTGCATCGAGGCCATGGCTGCGGCTTTGGGGCACACCCAGTCCCTGCATACCAATGCCCTGGATGAAGCTATTGCCCTGCCGACGGATTTCTCCGCCCGGATTGCCCGGAACACTCAGCTTTATTTGCAGGATGAAACCTGGATTACAAAGGTAATCGATCCCTGGGCCGGTTCCTATTTTGTGGAGTCTCTGACCCATGAACTCCTGCAGAAAGGTTGGGATCATATTCTGGAAGTGGAAGAATATGGCGGCATGACCAGAGCCATTGAGGCCGGAATTCCCAAGATGCGCATTGAAGAAGCGGCCGCCCGGCGCCAGGCCCGGATTGATTCAGGACGGGAAACCATTGTGGGGTTGAATAAATATCCTCCTGAAGAAAAGGATCCCATTGAGATTCTCGAGGTGGATAATACGGCAGTCCGTCTCTCCCAAATCCGCAGACTCCGGGATATTCGGTCCAAACGGGATGATAAGGCTGTGGGAAAAGCCCTGAAAGCCATTACCGCCTGTACGGAATCCGGCGAAGGCAACCTGCTGGATTTGTGTGTTGATGCGGCAAAAGCCAGGGCAACATTGGGGGAAATTTCATCAGCAATTGAAAAAGTATGTGGAAGGTATCAGGCTGTGACCAGGACAATTTCAGGTGTGTATAGCAGTGAATATGCCGGAGACGAGGAGAATCTGGTTCAAAAGGTCCGTGGCATGACTGACGATTTTGAAAAACAGGAAGGACGCCGACCCCGGATTTTAATAGCAAAGATGGGGCAGGATGGTCATGACAGGGGGGCTAAAGTTGTGGCGACTGCCTATGCCGATATGGGGTTTGATGTGGATATGGGACCCCTTTTTCAAACACCGGAGGAAACAGCACGTCAGGCGGTGGAAAATGATGTCCACGTAGTGGGCATGAGTTCACTGGCGGCGGGACACAAAACACTGCTTCCTCAGCTTGTTGACGCCTTAAAAAAACTGGGACGCGAAGATATTATCGTCATTGTCGGCGGGGTGATTCCGTCCCAGGATTACGATTTTCTCTATCAGCACGGAGCTTCGGCCATTTTTGGTCCCGGAACCCGCATTCCGGAAGCGGGCTTTAGGCTCATGGAAGAAATAAATGAACGATTTGGACACGAATGAGAGCAAAAGATAAAAATCGGAACCGGGACAAAAATCAGGACGAGCGGCCCGAGAACGAGAGGAGTTACCGGCCGGATTGGGCACCGCCGGAAGATCATGAAGCTTTTGCCGTGAAGGTGGTCCGGAGCGGGTATTCTGCCGGAATCAGAAAAGAAACTGTCAAAGGCCCCCGGCGGAAAAACCTTTCAGTGGATGATTATGTCAAGGGTGTTTTAAAAGGGGACAGACCTTTGCTGGCCCGGACCATTACCCTGATTGAAAGCCAGGCCCCCCGGCATCGGGACATGGCTGCCCGTGTCCTTCACCAATTACTGCCTTATGCCGGAAAGTCCCTTCGTATAGGTGTTTCCGGTGTTCCCGGCGCCGGTAAAAGTACATTTATTGAAGCCTTTGGCCTTCAGCTCGTCCAAAACGGTCATCGTGTGGCAGTTTTGGCCGTGGATCCCAGTTCTTCTGTGACAAAAGGGAGTATTTTAGGGGATAAAACCCGGATGGAAAAACTCTCCCGGGATGAAAATGCCTTTATTCGTCCCTCGCCGTCCGGCGGAACTCTCGGAGGAGTGGCTTCCAAAACAAGGGAAAGTATCACCGTTTGTGAAGCGGCCGGTTATGATGTGATTTTGGTTGAAACCGTGGGAGTGGGTCAAAGTGAAATCACGGTCCGGTCCATGGTGGATTTTTTCCTCCTCCTGCAAATTTCAGGTGCCGGGGATGAACTTCAAGGGATTAAAAAAGGGGTCATTGAAATAGCCGATGCCGTGGTGATCAATAAGGCGGATAGTGACAATTTTCAGAAAGCCGAAATGACCCGGAATCAGTTTGAAACAGCCATCCATTACCTGAAGCCGGTTACAAAAGGATGGAATTGTAAAGTGTTAACGTGTTCCGCCCTGACAGGGTATGGCATCCCTGAAATCCGCCGTATGATTTGGGACTTTAAAAAGAAAACGACAGAGAACGGTGTTTTTCAGAACAGACGGAAAGAACAGGCTGTAAACTGGTTCTACAGTATGGTTGAAGAACGGATGCGGGTCTGGTTTTATGATCATCCGGAAATCCGTGAGGATATCAACACTATGAAAGAAAAAATCGAGTCCGGCACCCTCTTACCCACAACCGGGGCAGAGCAGCTTATGAAAGGATTTCTGGAAAATATATCCCCTAAAAAAGAGGAGTAATTGTTTTTTACATTCATTAAGTTTTCAACCGGCCGGGGGCAGCAAGCCGCGATGTAAAGTGCGCATGAGACCCGGATCAGATATGCTTCCGTCACAGGTGGGAGACGGCAGGAGAAGAGAAAAACAGAGGTAAACATGGTAAAAGGAATTTCGCATATCGGGATAGCAGTCCGCTCGCTTGACGAACAAATCCCATATTACAAAGATGTTTTAGGTCTTTCATTATTGGGGACCGAAACCGTAGAAGACCAGGGTGTTAAAGTTGCGATGTTTCAAGTGGGAGATACACGGATTGAACTCCTGGAGCCCCTTTCGGAAGAGAGTCCCGTCGCAAAATTTCTCGAGAAAAAAGGCGAAGGAGTTCACCATATTGCCTATGCTGTGGATGCGTGTGATGAGGCACTCCGGACAGCAGAAGAAAAGGGAATCCGTCTGATAGACAAGAACCCCCGTAAAGGGGCCGGCGGGCACCTGATAGGTTTTCTTCATCCCAAATCCACCTTTGGGGTTTTAACCGAACTCACTCAGGAACACGAGGAATTATAGGGTATCCTTAGATAAAAAGGAGAAAATACATATGTCGATGCGGGAAAATTTAAAAAAACTCCGTGAAATGCGGCAAAAAGCATTGGAAGGAGGAGGGGAAGCCCGGATTGCCAGGCAGCATGAAAAAGGAAAGCTGACCGCCCGTGAACGAATCGAGATTTTACTGGACAAAGATTCCTTTGAGGAATTTGATATGTTCGTGACCCACCGGAGCCGGGATTTCGGACTGGATAAGAAGAAGTATTTGGGCGATGGAGTGATTACTGGGTATGGAACCATCGACGGCAGGCTGGTCTATGTGTTTTCCCAGGATTTTACGGTACTGGGGGGAAGTCTGAGTGAGACCTTTGCCATGAAAATCTGTAAAGTGATGGATATGGCCATGAAAATGGGGGCTCCGGTCATCGGATTGAACGATTCAGGCGGTGCCCGCATTCAGGAAGGGATCATGTCTCTTGCCGGGTATGCAGATATTTTCCAGCGGAATGTGGAAGCTTCCGGCGTGGTTCCCCAGATTTCCGCCATTTTGGGTCCCTGTGCCGGTGGAGCCGTCTATTCCCCGGCGCTGACAGATTTTATCATCATGGCGGAAGAGACATCCTACATGTTTATCACCGGCCCGAAGGTTGTAAAAACCGTAACGAACGAGAGTGTGACAGAAGAGCAACTGGGAGGCGCCATGGTCCATGCCTCCAAATCCGGTGTGGCCCAGTTTTCAGCGGAAAATGAGGAAGAGGCCCTGGGAATTATCCGGAAACTGATCAGCTATCTGCCTCAAAACAATCTGGAAGAAGCCCCAATAGTTTCTACCCATGACCCTATCAACCGGGTGGATGAGGAGCTGGCGGCCATCATACCTGATTTTCCGAATCAGCCGTATGACATGAAAGATATAATCTACCGGATAGTGGATGACGAGGAATTTTTGGAAGTATCCCGGCACTTTGCCCCGAATATTATTACGGGCTTTGCACGGTTTAATGGCCGCTCGGTGGGTATTGTTGCAAATCAGCCCAGTTACCTTGCCGGTGTACTGGACATTAATGCCAGTAAAAAAGCCGCCCGTTTTGTCCGTTTTTGTGATGCCTTTAATATCCCCATTTTGACCCTGGTGGATGTCCCCGGTTTTCTGCCCGGAACTGCCCAGGAATACCGTGGAATCATCAGCGAAGGGGCAAAACTGATTTATGCCTTTGCCGAAGCCACGGTACCGAAGGTGACGATCATTACCCGTAAAGCTTACGGCGGCGCGTATGATGTGATGAGTTCGAAACACCTGCGTGGCGATGTAAATTATGCCTGGCCGACGGCCGAAATCGCCGTCATGGGGGCCGAAGGGGCAGTTCAGATTCTTTACCGGAAAGAACTGAATGACGATCCGGAGGGTAATCGCATGAAACAGCTTGTAGAAGAATACCGGGAAAAATTTTCAAATCCTTTTATCGCTGCAAACCTGGGCTTTGTGGATGATGTGATTGACCCGAAAAATACCCGCTTTCGCATTATCCGGGCTTTTGAAAGCCTGTTGACAAAGAAACTGACAAATCCCCTGAAAAAACATGGAAATATTCCCCTATAGGAGCATACATGTTGAGGTATAAATTAATTGGTCTGTTCCTGGTGCTTTCTACTCCTCTCTTTTCAGCCATGACCGACAAAGGGACGGGTTTTATTTTGAAAATTACCCTTGCAGGTTTTCTGATTGTGATGGTGGCACTTACTGTTGTTTATCTTTTTGTCATGCTGGTAAATAATGTATTAAGGGTAGCCTTTGAGTATCATTATAAACGGAATGAAAGCCTGAAAAAGGAGAAGGAAATCCGGGAATCCTCCGTGGGAAAGGGATCGAAGATTCCCGATGAAACGGCAACGGCGATCATGATGGCCGTTTACCTTTTCAGACGTCAAAGTCTGGAAGAAGAAAAAGCCAAACTCACATTTGAGCGGTGGGCAAAACCCTATTCGCCATGGTCCAGCAAAATTTACGGACTCCGTCAACCCATCGTGACGATCAAAAGTGCAGGAAAATAAATTATGAAAAAGATGAAATTTCTGATCAATGGAAATCCCTATGAACTGATGGTTAAGTCTATGACCGATGATTCGGCAGTTGTGGAATGTAACGGGACCGATTATGAAGTGGAAATCCTGGAATCCCGGCCGGAACAAAAAACACCGCGCCTGGTCCGCAAAAATGTGGCACCCTCCAATTCGGATAAAGTGGAACGGACCCACAAACCCACGGAGCATGTGGGCAGTCAGTATATCAAAGCACCCATTCCGGGGACTATCCTCTCAATTCTTGTGAATCCCGGAGATTCTGTGAAAATCGGTCAGGTCGTGGCAAAAATGGAAGCCATGAAAATGGAAAATAATATCATGGCATCATCAGATGGTGTGGTTAAAACAGTGAACGTCAAGCCGGGAAATTCTGTGCTGGAAGGTGAAGTTTTAATTACCCTGGAGGTTTAATGGATATTGTCTTTGAGTTTATGCGCTATTCAGGATTTGCGAATATAACTATTGGTCACGTAATTATGTTGATTGCCGGCGGTATCTGTATCTATCTTGGTGCGGCAAAAAATTACGAACCTCTTCTTTTGGTCCCTATTGGATTTGGGATTATTGTCGGTAATATCCCTTTTCTGGAAGGTGGTGGATTACAAATTGGGATCTATGAAAAAGGCTCCGTACTGAATTATCTCTATTACGGTGTATTAAAAGGGATTTACCCCCCCCTGATCTTTTTAGGAATTGGAGCCATGACGGATTTTTCCGCCCTTTTGTCCAACCCGAAGCTTGTTATCCTGGGGGCTGCGGCACAGATGGGTATTTTTATGACTTTTTTAGTGGCAAATTTTCTGGGATTTACCATACAGGAAGCCGGCGCCATTGGCATTATCGGAGGTGCCGATGGTCCCACAGCGATCTTTCTTTCTTCCAAACTGGCGCCCCATCTCATGGGTGCTATTGCCATTGCCGCTTATTCTTATATGGCCCTGGTGCCGGTTATTCAACCACCTATCATGAAACTCCTTACATCGGAAAAAGAACGGAAAATCCGCATGAAACCGGCACGACAGGTGAAAAAGGTTGAAAAAATCCTGTTCCCCATCCTGGGTTTTATAGCCACAACTTTTATCTCTCCCGGAGCCTTACCACTTCTGGGGATGCTCTTTTTTGGAAATTTACTGAAAGAAAGCGGTGTCACGGAACGGCTGGCCAATGCGGCACGAGGTCCCATTGTAGATTCGGTAACCATCCTTTTGGGATTGACAGTCGGTGCATCTACACAGGCAACGACTTTTTTGACGAAACAATCGATTATGATTTTTGTTCTGGGGGCAGCATCATTTATGGTGGCGACTGCCAGTGGTGTTTTATTTGCTAAATTCATGAATCTTTTTCTTAAAAAAGAAAATAAAATCAACCCCCTTTGCGGAGCCGCAGGGGTCAGCGCTGTCCCTGATTCAGCCCGGGTGGTTCAGCATGTGGGGATGGAATACGATAAAACAAATTATCTTCTGATGCATGCCATGGGACCCAATGTGGCCGGAGTCATCGGATCGGCGGTAGGCGCCGGAATTCTCCTTGCTGTCCTTGGCTGATAGGTTTTTATGAGAAAATATGCATACGTAGCAGGACTTTTTCTCTTTATTTTTTTTCTGTCTCCCCGGTTCCTGCCGGGACGTTCTCTGGAAAGCTTTACATTGCTTCCCGATTCGGTTTTCTGGAATGGATATCTTTTAAAAAAAACCTCTGATGATGGCTTGTTTTGGTATGCCGTTCTCATAAAGGATGACGATACGCTGGCTGTCTTTAACCGGGGTTTTAACCGGTGTATGACCCGGAGCGCATTCATCCCCCTGCCGGGGAAAAATGATTCCATGCTGGTTGTTGAACAATTCAGCGGAGGTGCCCATTGTTGTTGGTCATATATACTGCTTAACGGTACATCCGATTTGATACATGTTTTTTTCCGGTCGACGGATTATCCTGTCGGATACAGTGTAAATCTTGAGGATTTGAATCAGGATGGAATCCCGGAATGGGTCCAATACCTGCTGACTTTTGATTATTTCCTCGTTTTAAGCCATGCCGTATCGCCGATAATTCCTGTTGTATTCAAATATGAAGAGGACGGACTCTATCCCGCCAATCCTGAATTCAGGGAAGTGCTTCTCAAAGATATTCATGAAAGTCGGCAGATACTGCGGAATTCATTGCCAATCCATACACCCATTGAGTGGAATTCTCCTGATATCGACTTGTTTTCTCATCTTCTGCGGGTTGTCTTAACACTTTTCTATATGGGGGAATATGATCAGGCGACGGCAATATTTGAGAAATACTATACTGCCCGGGACTCACGGATCATTTTCGATCAGATCATGCAAAAATTAGATGCCTGTCAGGTTTTTCAATCCATCTATCAGCGATATCAGGCGGTTGATACATGCTGCCCGGCCGACTCTAGCGATTGAACAGCTTTTGCCAGAATGTCTTCTCCTGATATTGGTTCCGGACTTTGGGATCTTCCCAGCGTTCTTTCCATACACATTCCGGATTTTCTTTCGTCAGATCCAGCGCTTCGTAAACCTTCGAATGAACAAGCTGTCGCCAGTCAAAATAATTGGGGTATTTATAACGACGGTGAGGATGAACCGCATTTGTTAAAAGAATGACAAACAGATCATTATCCGGATCTATCCACATGGAGGTACCGGTGTAACCTGTATGGCCGAAACTATTGGGGCCGGCATATACACCTGCGGAGGATTCTCCCTGGGGACTGTCCCAACCCAGGCAGCGAGAGTTATCGAGCAAGAGGTAGGCTCTCTTTGTAAATAGTTCAACAGTTTTAGGCTTAAAAATTGTAATGTCTTTATAAGTCCCCTTGTTTAAAAACATTTGTGCATACACTGCCATATCCTTCCCCGTTGAGAAAAGTCCTGCATTACCGGAAATTCCTGCTAGTCCGGCAGCAATATCGTCATGGACACGTCCCCGGATATATCCTTCTTCCTGTTCGGAATATTCCGTGGGAACAATCCGGTCCATCCAGTCTGAAGGAGGAAGATAGCAGGTATGATCCATCCCCAAGGGTGTGTAAATATTTTTTTTCACGTATTCGTTCAATGGAAATCCCGATACACGCTTCACCATTTCACCCAGAGTGATGAATCCCAGGCACGAATAAACATAACGGGTCCCGGGAAGGGTATCCAGATCCGTACTCAAAATGGAAGCCATAATGCTTTCCGGAGTTTCTTCGCTGTAATTAAATGATTTATATGCCGGAAGCCCGCTGGTATGCGTCAATAAGTGCCGGATGGAAACCAGTTCTTTCATCAGCGTGGCTGTTTCAGTACTCCCGGTAAATTCCGGTATATATTTTACGATGGGGTCATCCAGTGAAATTTTTTCCTTTTCATATAAATCCATCACGGCCGGTGTTGTTGCCATAACCTTGGTGATGGATGCCAGATCAAAAATGTCATCGGGACGGGTCTTTTCTTTTTTTTCATAGGTATGAAAACCATAGGATTTCTGGTATTGAATACCGTCTTTATTACCCACAACTAATACGGCGCCCGGCCAGGCACTGTCGCTGATTGCCGCTTCGATAATGGTATCAACTTCTTTATAAATATTATCTTCAGCCCCAAATACGAAAAGAGGAATCAATAACAAACTCAGGAACAGCTTTACAAATTGTATTTTGTATATCATTGTCTACTCCTTTTTTTAAAGTTACAAAATTTTTAGGAAGAGGTAATAGTCAGTATAAAATGAGTGAACAATAAGTTTTTAAACAATGTTTAAGAACTGTTATTTCTTTTGATTTGTATCTTGACTTCATATAGGTTTTTCTGTAACATTTCTTTTGAAAAATGCTAATAAGACTGCAGAACATCTGGTGAAAAATTCATGTTCTGTGATTATTATAACAAAATTAATGAGAACCAGAAATTAAAGGGAAAGCAGCAGACAAGTTGATAAGGGCGAAAGTGTGTTTGCGAGATGAAATTTTATCAGTCGTAACTCTATAGAAGATAAGGAGCTTATACATGAAATTGTTGAGAGGTTTACTAGCGCTTACAATGCTGTTCGGTCTTGCCTATGGACGGACATCGGGTAAGATTATGGGGACAGTAACGGACCAGAACGGTAATCCTTTACCGGGAGCCAATGTGATTGTAGAAGGGACTGTTTATGGTGCTGCGGCAAATCAGGATGGATTTTATGTAATCCTTAACGTGCCGCCCGGTGTCTATTCAGTTTCTGCTTCTTATGTGGGATATGCCACGTTGACTCAATCCGGAGCCCGGGTGGAAATTGATTTGACAACTCAGGTGAATTTTGCCTTAAAACCCCAGGCTTTTCAGGGGGAAACGGTGACAGTTGTTGCTGAGCGGAAAGTTATGCGTGTGGATGTGGCTTCCAGTCAGACCAACCTGGGATCCGAGCAGATAGAAGATTTACCGGCCACCAGCGTGGAGGATGTCATTGGTATGCAGGCCGGTGTGAGCGGACTCGAAGTTCGCCGGGGTGGAACCGACGAGCTGGCATATATGATGGATGGTGTGTCCATGAAAGATGACCGGACCGGTCAGCCAGTTTCCGGTGTGCCTTTGAGCTCCGTCCAGGAAATCATGATCCAATCCGGTGGTTTCAATGCGGAATACAGCGACCTCCAGGCCGGTGTGATCAACGTGGTGACGAAAGAAGGTCATGTAGATAAATACTCATTTGACGGGACATTCAAATACAGTCCTGCTGCCCCGAAACATTTCGGTATGTCTATTTACGATCCCAATTCAATATATATGCGTCCCTGGATGGATGATGATGTTGCATGGTGGGGAACGGCACCCGAGACATTTGAAGATTTGAATAAGGATGGATATTGGGATCCTGGTGAACCCTTTAATGACCGGAATGGTGACGGAGAATACTACAATCCCTGGGATGAATATACCCGGAAAATGTATCCGGCCTTTCAGGGATGGAATGCACTCGCCAGTGACCGCCTGGCCAACGATGATCCCAGCGATGATATAACACCTACCGGTGCCCAACAGATTTTTAAATGGCAGCATCGCCGTCAGGGTGATATCACCGAACCGGATTACAATATTGATATGGGACTGGGCGGACCGGTTCCCTTTGTCAGTCAATATCTGGGCAATCTCAGGTTCTATGCCTCTTTCCGGAAGGAAAAAGACATGTACATGGTGCCTTTATCCAGAGATGCTTATGAAGAATGGTCATTATCAACAAAAGTGACTTCAGATATCACAGAGAGAATTAAACTTCAACTGACAGGTTTTCACAAAAAGACCGATGCTTCTTCGGCCAGTGAAACGGGACTTCCTTCCTATTTCTCTTCAACAATTTGGGGAGTTGCCGGTGCTTTTGGCAGCCGTTCTCAGCAACGGTCAAAAATCTTTTATCCTCACTACTATTGTGAGACCCAAATTTGGAGTGATGTTTTCTCTGCAAAGCTGACTCATCAATTGAGCGGAAAATCTTATCATGAGGCTTTGTTTGAATACAGGTCTACCGAATATCTGACTGGTCCTGCTGAGCCCCGGGATTTTACGCCACGGTATAACATTCTGCCGGGAGCAGAAAGTGAAGACCAGTATTTGGTGGATGAAGCACCCTGGGGATTTGATACGGACCTAACAAAAAGTATTGACGGATATATGATGGGTGCCAAAAGCAATGCCCGGGATTCTACCAAAACATGGGCATTCAAAGCCCGGTGGGACTTTATCTCGCAGATCAATCAGAATAACCAGATTAAAACCGGCGTCCAGTTTGAATATTTCAACTATGACATGAACTATGGTGCTATCAACCCAGCCCTGCCAGCCGGACGTCCATGGACGGATTGGAAAAAATCTCCCTGGCAGGTCGGTGCCTATATACAGGATAAGCTTGAATTCGAAGGATGGGTTGCAACGGTTGGTTTGAGGGGCGAATATTTTAATCCAAATACAGACTGGTTTGATTTTGAACCCTTTGACAGAACGATAAAAACGGTTGCATCCAAAGAAGTGACAGATGAAGATAATCTTCCGATGAGACGGGCAAAAGGTCTTTTTACCCTCATGCCCCGTATTGGTATATCCCATCCCATTACCGTTGATTCAAAACTTTACTTTAATTACGGACACATGAGACAACGGTTTTCACCGTCAGAGTTGTTTGGAATTCGTCGTGTCTATGGTGGATCACTTTCCTATTTGGGCGATCCGGAACTCCCCATGGAAAAAACCATTGCTTATGAGCTGGGTTATGATCACTCTCTCTTTGATAAGTACCTGATCCATATTGCAGCGTATTATAAAGATAAATCCGATCAGGCCACCACAGTCCGTTATCAGGGCGTTGGAGGTGTTGTGGATTATTATCAGTATAGTAACTTGTTGTATCAGGATATCCGGGGACTTGAAGTTGAACTCCGAAAACGGATCGGTGATTGGGTTACAGGGTTTGTGAATTATGAATACTCCGTGTATTCATCCGGGAACTTCGGTGTTAAATCCCAGAATGAAAACCCGGCTGTCCAGCGCGACACCGAACGGAATATCAATCTCCAGAAACAGTATAAACCTGTGGCTCTGCCCAGGATCAAATACAATATTTCTTTTAGAACTCCTCACTATTTCGGCCCGGAAATGGGCGGACTGGCACCCCTTGCCAACTGGCAGATTGCTTTCACCGGTACATGGCGGAAGGGTAATTATCATACCTTTGGAAACAACCCCTCCATTATCAACAATGTGCGCTGGGTGGATAGCTGGGGTCTGGATATGCGTGGTTCAAAAACCATTTCTCTGAACCAGTTTAGAATCCAGGTAATTGCCGATATATATAATATCCTGAACAAAAAATCGCTGTCCACTGCCGCTCTGGGTGATTCTTATCTCGTCCCGGGTGTTTATGATATGTATCAGGAGTCCCTGCATTTTAATGAAAGTGTCTATGAAGAGTTAGGACTCAGGCACATATCCGGCGACGATAAGATGGGTTACTACCGCGATCCGAGTGTTCCCTATCAGCCGCTGAAATATACATCCCGTGCTTCCGGACTCACTCAGCCCGACCCCAATGTTTATTACTATGTGGGTGACGTAGCTGATCTTCAGGAACTCTTCCCCGATGAAAATATTTCGGAAAATATTTCTGATACGGAACGGTATGTACAGTATGTGAATAACGAGTGGACTCGTGTTGAAAAGAGTACAGTCCAAAAAGTTCTGGATGACAAAGCCTATATTTTCAATCCTGTGAATGAGTCATTTCTTTTCCTGGCTCCCCGGGATATCTTTCTTGGCATCCGGATTTCTTATGATTTCTAAAAAGAAGAAGGTAATGAAAAGAAAAGGAAATACATGATGAATAGAACTTCAAAAATTTGGACAGGACTCATACTGGTCTTTCTGTTCCTTGGCTTGACGGTGACGGCTGAAGCACAGGTTGAAGCCAGGTGGATTAAGGTGGGTAATCTGCATAATTTTTATCAGGCACACGGATCTGAACCTGAAGAAGCTTACGGATCTGAACAACAATTTGGATTCCGGTGGCCGGCCTGGTTTGATCACCAGGATATGCAGGCTGCCAAAGCAATCTGGATTGGTGTCAAAGACTTTGACGACCCCATCGCAAATCAGGTCTACCCATACAAAGTGGTGCACACAGGTCCACGTCCCGTATCCGGATCGGAAACAAATGAGATTATGCCTGTTGAATTGAAAATGGTTGCCCGCTATAACGCGCCAACTGTTCTGGTTGACGGAGCCGTTGCATCTGATCTCTTTTACGATGATCAGGTGGATGAACTGGATCTGACTCTTCCTGCGGACAGGATGATCTATAATGAATGTAATACGTCAGTCGGTATCTCTTTTACCCGTAAAATTTATGCCTATACTCAACAGTACATGGATAATTTCTTTATCTACGAGTACACATTTACCAATACGGGCATCTGGAACATCAACGGCGATACTTTTGACGATAACAGAACTCTGGAAGGAGTTTATTTTCATTGGCAATTCAGAAATGCCATAGCTGGTGAAGGAACCGTAGAAACCGCTGCGGCCAGTGACTGGTATGGACGCCCGGGTTGGAATACTCCCCGTGATATGCGCTGGGGAATCAACACTATGAACGATGTCCTGGGCACTAAACCGGATAAACCCAATTTTGCCAATGACTACGAATCGGACGATCGATATACATCAACCATTTTAGACACTCAAACTGGTGTGGACAAACTCATTGATCCAAATGCCGGTGTAACTCCGGAAAATATTATGCGGTGTTATGTCAGCTGGCATGGGTATCACAGCGAATTGAGAGATATCTATGATAATATTGGGTCACCAAACTACCGCGGGTATGCACCGGACGGACGTTTGGGCGCCTGGCAGTATATGGGAGCCGTGACCATTCATGCAGATAAATCTCCCTCTGAGCCTATTGATGATATTTACCAGCCGGCCAGTACGCCTTACGTTGAATCAAATGCTGTGGAAACTCAACCCAACGATCAGTTCAGCGCGACCCGGATGCAGAATGAATACCTGAATCTTCTGGATGTAGGCCATCCGATTGCCGGAAGTCATGCCATGCAGGTCGGGTTTGCCAATCCCGATGAATGGCAGAACCCCGCAGGCGGTTATTCACAGACCATGGCTTTTGGTCCCTATCGCCTTGCTCCTGGTGAAAGCGTGAAGATTGTCTGGGCTGAAGCAGCCGGCGGACTCGGTCGTTCTCTCTTCGGACGTGAAGGGGATATCCGGGCTGAAGTCGGCAGGAACTGGTATGATGTGGTCAAGAACGGTAAAACAAAAACACTTACATTTCCTGATGGATCAACGGAAACCGTCAGCACGGTAGACAAAGCTGACGAGTATAAAAATAAATGGGTGTATACCGGCAGGGATTCCATTGTTCAGGCTTTTCGGCGGGCGATAGACCTTTATCGGAATAAGGGACTCGATCTTGGAAATGAATATCCTCCGGCTGCCCCATCATACTTTGAAGTGACTTCCCAGGGGAACCGGATTGCTCTGGGTTGGCAAGCCAGCGAAGACGAAGCAGAGGCCTGGTTTGAAGGCTATAAAATTTACCGGGCCCAGGGGGATCGTTGGGATTCCACCTATATCGAAATTGCGGACCTTAATAAAACCGATGGTAATCTTGCCAACGAATTTTTCGACTATACAGCTGTCCGTGGGCAAAGCTATTACTATTTCATTATCTCCTATGATGACGGAAGCCGGAACACCATTGAACCCGGCGTACCCTTATATAGTAGTCCCCATCTGACCCGTACCAATACAGCTGCTACACTGCAGAAACCACCGTCTGAAGATATGAGTGAAATCCGGGTAGTGCCGAATCCCTATAATATTTCGAATATAAATTACCAATATGCCGGTGAACCGAATAAAATTATGTTTGTGAACCTTCCCAATGAATGTAAAATTAAAATTTTTACGGAAAGGGGAGACCTGATTTATGAAATGGATCATTCTGGAAGCGGTGACCGGCGCTGGGATCTGATTACATCCTCACGGCAGATTGTGGTGAGCGGTGTATATATTGCAACTTTCGAGGATCCCGACGGCAATATGACCTACCGTAAATTTGTAGTGATTCGCTAATAGAGAATATGAGGAGATTAAAAATGAATAAAAATCCCATGATGAAATTGGTTCTGCTCATAAGTATCGCAACACTCGCCTTTATGAGCAGCTGCGATGTCTTGAATGATTTCGAAGATGAAACCTATGAGATGGAACCTTATGATGCGTCAGCCGCTACATCGTACAGGACGACCATTAACAAAGCACTGAGTGGTACTGTTAAATTACATAGTAATCCGGACAACCTGAGCCTTGACTTTCTCCATACCATTCTGACACTTGATGATACATTGGTTTATGTAGATACACTGGCTGCGGATACAGTAATCTATCCTCCAACAGATGCTTACATTTTTACAGCCAATGAACTTCTGACACGTATTGATACACTGCTTGCCTATGATACTACTTTTGTTAATGATACAACATTTACCATTGATACCAGTGAAGTCATTGAAGAAGTCACCACTTACACAAAAACCATTTCCCCGGCCAGCTCCGACACGACTTATTTTGTCCTTGAAGGAGTGAATACCGGAGAGGTTGTTTTTTACTTTAATGACTATATCCGGACACATGTGTATGATTTGGAAGTATCCGAAGAGCCCCTTGAAATTCTGGATAAAACGATTCCACTTGAGCTGTCATCCGGGATCTTTACCATTGCCAACCGGGTGGCTCAGCCTGTTGTTAAATCCAGGTACGTTTATGAACTTCAGTCAGGAAAATCATACCTCGTTGGAATTCAGAAACTGGAACAAACACTGGGGAATTCTTATAACACAGTGATTATTAATAAATAACTCCGGAGGAATAGATACAATGAGAAAATATACAGCATGTGTGCTAGCTCTGCTGTTCTTATGTGCATCATTTGCGACAGGCGCCGAAAAGAAACTGGCTCAAACCGGTTATCAGTTCCTGTCCGTGAATTCAGATGCCCGGGCAGCGGCACTGGCGGGAGCCATGACCACTGTGGAAATGGGTTCCGCGTCTTTGTTCTACAATCCGGCGACTATGGCCAATATGTCTTCAAGAATCGACGCCATGGCAAGTCAAAATACCTGGATTGCCGATATCAAGCACAATACATTCAGCCTGGCTCTGAATCCGTCTCAAAATAAATACGGGGTTATCGGTGTTACGGCTCATGTGGTGGATTACGGCGAAATGCAGGGGACCATGGTCTGGTCCAATGATAAGGGATATGTGGATACCCATATATTTAACCCCTCGGCTATGCTCTTGGGTGTTGGATATGCTAAAGCTCTGTCCGCACAATTCTCTATTGGCGGACAGTTAAAGTATACAGCCCAACAGTTTGGAAAGAGCAATGTGCAAATGACGGACAGTCTGATTACCCAAAAATATAAAACTAATGCTGTAGCTATGGACTTCGGTACCCTGTTCAATACGGGATTCCGGGATGTCAAGTTTGGTATGACGATCCGGAATTTCTCCAACGAGATAAAATACATCGATGAAAGTTTCCAGTTGCCCCTTACCTTCTCTATTGGGATAACAGCGAATCTGATGAATTTTATTCCCGTTGAAATGCCAAATCATAATGTGGATATCTATGTAGACTGGGCTCACCCCAGGTCTTATCCCGAATACCTGAACCTGGGTATTGAATACAGTTTTGTAAGGAAATTCTTCCTTCGCTACGGTTTCGAACAAAATCGGGATGAAAGTGGATCCAGTTTTGGATTTGGCCTGAATGCCTTCGGGATGATTTTTGATTACAGTTATACCCCCATGAAAACATTTGACGATATTCAGAGATTTACCCTGAGAGTATCTCTCTAGAGGAGTATCCTTATGAGCAGGATTTTCAATAAAACAATAGTTTTGCTTACCCTGGCGGGACTTCTGTTACTGCCTGTTTTATCTCATGCAGCCCAGTCAGGAAAAATTGCAGGTCAAGTCACCAATGAAGCCGGTAATCCCCTGCCGGGTGTTAATGTGATTGTTGAGGGGACCATGCTGGGGGCTGCTACGGATGAAAATGGGTATTATTCCATTCTGAATGTTCCTCCGGGAACCTATGAATTATCCGTATCAATGATTGGATATGAAAAGGTCACCATCCGGAATGTTAATGTAAACATGGGACTGACAACTATTATTGATGTGACCTTGAGGACACAGGCGGTGGGCATGTCCGAAGTGGTGGTTGTTGCCGAAATGCCGGTCGTGGTCCGGGATATTTCCAACAGCCAGCTGAATATTAATTCTGAAAAAATTGAGTCCCTACCCATTAATGAAGTAACAGACGTGATCGGACTCCAGGCAGGTGCCCAGGGACTGACAATCCGGGGAGGCAGTTCAAGACAAACATCTTTTATTGTGGATGGAATTGTCATGAACGATGAACGGTCCAATAACCCCTATTCCTCTGTCAGTTTGAGCACTGTAAAGGAAGTACAGGTCCAAACAGGAGGATTCAACGCAGAATACGGAAATATCCGCTCCGGTGTGATTAATATCGTGACCAGTGAAGGAAGCAAATCTTCTTACAATGGTTCTCTTTCTTTTCAATATAAACCGGCAGCTCCGAAACATTTCGGTATTTCTCCCTATGATCCCATGTCCTATCATAACAGACCCTATCTTGATGATGACGTGTGCTGGTATGGAACGGATCCTGATCCGGAAAACGGGTATGAACCGTGGGACCGTTTCACCCGGCGTCAATACCCTTCTTTTAAAGGATGGATTGCCATATCCCAGGAAACATTGTCTGATGATAATCCGGACAATGATCTTTCACCTACAGGCGCCCAGCGTGTGTATCGCTATAACCACAGACGCCAGGGTGACATTAAAAAACCGGATTATGTAGGAGATTTTTCTTTTAGCGGTCCTGTGCCGGTTATTGGCAAAAAGCTGGGTGATTTGCGGTTCAATCTATCCTACCGCGATCTCCAGGAAATGTTCTATATACCTCTTTCAAGAGATGCCTATTCAGAAAATATCGGCCGCTTAAAACTGACTTCCGATATTTCAGACGCTACAAAGTTGACATTAACAGGGATGTATGGAGAAATCCATTCCTCCTCTACTTATAACTGGACAACGACTCCCACTGGAGATGTGGTCCGTTCGTCCTATACCCTGGCAAGTCTGGCTAAAACCAAGGAATCACTCTACGTACCCTATTATTACAGCCCCGCTTCCATTTACCGGACTATTTTCGGAGCCAAACTTAACCATATCATCAATTCTGATTCCTATTATGAAGTAACCCTTCAGATGAATAAGAATATCTATAATACATTTCAGGGAGAACTTCGGGATACTTCCAAAACGGTTGAAGTTTTCCCCGGATATTTTATGGATGAGACCCCTTATGGATATTGGGGTTATGGAACCGGCTCTATTGGGGATAACATCCGTACCGGCGGATGGATGAACCTTGGCCGGGACAATTCAGTGGTTACCACTTATTCTGCCCGGTATGATTATACAAATCAAATTAACCGATCTAATCAGATTCGTACCGGTTTTGAGTTTGTTCTTAATGACTATGATATCAAATCTTTTACGTCTAATCCGGGTATGACCACCTGGAACCGTGAACAAATTTACCAGGTTTACCCCTATCGAATCGGAGCTTATGTTCAGGATAAAATGGAATTTGAAGGATTTATCGCGAATATTGGTTTCAGGCTTGACTATTCCGATGCCAATACCGATAAATACCTTCTCGATTCCTATGACGACTTTTTCAAACAGGGTGAAGGGCATCTCATTGAAGAAGAAGCTCCCCGGGAAGATTCCAAACCGGCCTTTGCCCTGAGTCCGCGCCTTGGTATTTCCCATCCCATTACGGAAAATTCAAAGCTCTATTTCAATTATGGGCACTTTCGCTCTGAACCAGAATCTACCCACCGTTTCCGTCTGCAAAGAGAATATAACGGACTCGTAACATCCATCGGAAATCCCAATCTGAATTTTGAAAAGACAGTTGCTTATGAGATTGGTTATTCACAAAACCTTCTTGATATGTTCCTGGTGAATATTGCGGCATACTATAAAGATGTGACCGATCAGGTGGGCTGGATTACATATCAGAATATTAATAGTTCTGTCCGCTATTCGATAACCGACAATAATAACTATGAAGATATCCGCGGTATCGAGCTCACACTGGATAAACGCTGGGGAACCTGGATTACAGGTTTTGTAAACTATACATACATGGTGCGCTCTTACGGATGGTTCGGTTATCGGCGCTACTATCAGGATCCCAATGCCATGCGGGCCTATCTGAGGGATAACCCCTACCAGGAAAAACCCCATCCCCGACCCTATGCCAGGGCGAATATTGACCTCCATACCCCAGATCAGTTCGGACCGGCAGTGGGGAGAGTTTATCCTGCAGGCGGCTGGGATGCCAGTTTCCTTTTTACCTGGAACGCCGGAAGCCAGTCAACCTGGAATCCAACAGGGGTCGTAGGCCTTACAAACAATGTAAAATGGGTGGATACTTATAACCTGAATCTCAGGTTGACGAAATCCATGAGTTTTGAAAAATTTAAACTACAGCTCTATATGGATGTGACAAATCTTCTGAATACAAAATTCCTCAGCTATAATGGTATTGCCAATACCTATGATTATAATGATTATCGCGAATCTCTCCACTTTGACGACCAGGTTTATAAGGATCTTGGAATCGGCGGTATTCCCGGAGAGGATAATCTCGGTGTTTACCGTGATTGGAATACGGAATTTCAACCCATGAGGTATCTGGAAAATATCACTGATGATATCAATGCGGATAAAACCTGGTATTACATTGGAAATACCAATGCATTGGTTGAAGAATTTCCCGAACTCTTTTCATCCCCTGATGATATATCAAAAACCGACCGTTTTGTACAACGTGTAGAAATTGAAGATCCAAATAATCCGGGAAATATGATTGAAGTATGGCAAAAAATAGATTCCAATAAAGCAAAGAAAGCTTTGGAAGATAAAGCATATATTGATATGCCGAATCTCAGGTTCAACACCTTTGCCAATCCCAGAGCGGTAAAATTTGGAATTAAAATCGTCTTTTAAGAGAGCTGAACTATGAAATATACCTTAAAAACTTTCGCACTTCTTTTTCTGATTGTATGTCTGTCCGGACACGCCCTGAGTCAGGTTTCGGCAACGGACAGGCGGTATGTCAGAATAGGATCCCTGCAAACGCACTTCAATGCATACTTCGGAAAGCGGGCATGGAACAATGTCTACTACGAGGGCATGATCTGGCCGGCAGATTACCTGTACCAGGATAATGATGTTATTCAGAGAGCCTGGATTGGTGTCGATGAATTTACGGATGCAGCCGGTTATGAATGGGAAAAATGGGCTTCATATATTACTCTGGGGAATGTGGATATTTCTCTTTTTCCGGTGCGTTTAAGACAAACGGCTAAATTTCCCTCACCGACTGTGTATGTGGACGGGAACAACCTGACAGCCCCTTATGAAGGGGATGTGGATGCCATAAACCCCAATCAGATTGCTGACAGGGTCGTTGAGAATATTGTAAACACAACTGCCGGCATTACGATGACCATGCGTGTCCATGCTTTCAGCCAGCAGTATCATGATAACTACTTCATCAAAGAGCTGGTTTTTACCAATACGGGATATGTCGGATACGACAGTGTCCGTGTTTTGAATGAAACCATCAAAGGTTTGAGAGTCGGTTGGGGAACACGTTATCAGTGCAGCCGGGAAGCCGGATATGCAATAACAGGTGCTATTACCTGGGGGAAACACTCCTGGGTGAGCCGAAGTCGGTTCAAAGCCGGGGATCCCGGTGCCATGCCCTATACGGATTATCATTCAAATATTTCTACATTAACCGAATCTACTCCTATTGATCAACTGGAATGGATCCGGTGTGGCTATTCCTTTCTGGGCCAGGTGGATGGCTGGGCTTTTGATAATGTGGGCGGTCCTTATGCAAGCCGGGACGGAAGATTGACAGCGCCCCATTTTGTGGGTACCGGCGTACTGCATGTGGATAAATCGGCATCGGATCATAGTGATGACCCGAATCAACCAACCATGCTGGGTTGGCATGCCGGAGATACCTATCCTTCAACCGGTGATGTGAAGCCGGCCGATGAAGATAAAATGGTCATTGCCTACCAATATCTTTCTGGCCAACCTTACGGTGGTACAGGCAAAGGGGGCGGAAATCTTTTCTATGAAGATAACGTCACGTCAATTACGGACAGAGTTGACCCATCAACAGTTCATGGAGACGGCGGCGGAACAAATGTCTGGATTACCTATGGACCATTTGATATTCCACCGGGAGATTCTGTAAAAATCGTTGAAGTGGAAGCAATTAACGGGTTAAGCCGGCCAATGTGCGAACAGATCGGTCGCCGCTGGAAACAGGCTTATATGGATCCCAATGACAAGGGTCCTTTTACCCTCCCAAACGGATCTACAACAGATGACAAAGACGTCTTTAAAAATACGTGGGTCTTTACCGGTCGGGATTCTTTTCTCCTGACTATGAGCAGGGCTTTGAGGAATTATAGCTCAGGATTTCAGATCCCCCAGCCCCCCAGACCTCCGGAAGTGTTTAATGTAGAATCAAAAGGTGACCGGATAGATCTTATCTGGACACCATCGCCCGATGAAGGAGAGTCCAATTTTGCCGGATACCGGATTTACCGGGCTATTAGCAAACCCGATACCATTTTCGATTTGATTGCAGAAGTGCCCGCGGGGACCCAACAGTATTATGACGAAAGTCCTGCAAGAGGATTTTCATACTATTACTATATTACGGCTTACAGCGATGGAAGCCGGAATAATGACGGGATATATAATCCAACCGGACCTCTGGAAAGCACACGGTTTTATACGAAAACCACTGAACCGGCCTACCTGAAACGCCAGGCCGGAGAAAATCTGAAGGATATCCGGGTTGTTCCCAATCCCTTCAATATCCGGGCGGAACAACTTCAATATACAGGAGAAGATGATAAAATCATGTTCCTGAATATTCCGGGAAATTGTATCATCCGGATTTTCTCCGAACGGGGTGATTTGATTGAAACGATTGTTCACGACGACGGAAGCGGTGATGAAACCTGGAAATCCCTGAGTTCTTCCCGCCAGGTTGTTGTCAGCGGTATTTATATTGCCCACTTTGAAGTGACAGAAGATCAGGAGGATCCCGTTACCGGCGATATATTGTATCGAAAAGGCGAAACGGCAACCCGTAAAATTATTATTGTCAGGTAAGCATCATGATAAGTAAACATATTCATCTGAAACACTGCCTTGGAATCATTCTCATGTTCTGCATGATTTCCGGTCTTCATGCTGAAAATAAAAAATTGGGGCAGACCGGATTTCAGTTTTTGAGCGTCACGAATGATGCCCGAAGCAGTGCATTGGGGAATGCAGCCACGACGCTGGAAAATGGCGTGAATTCTCTCTTATTCAACCCGGCCGGAATGGCAAGGTCCGATAAGACGATTGAATTGACAGCCAGTCAGAATCAGTGGATTGATAATATCCAGCACAATACCTATGCCCTCGCATTCCGACCCGGAGACGGACGTATGGGTGTTTTCGGACTGACAGCTCAATCAGTGGATTATGGCGAAGTCCAGGGAACACTCCCTTGGCAAAATGATCAAGGCTATGTGGATACGGAAATCATGTATCCCTCCGCTTTTGCTGCCGGTATCGGTTACGCTGTTGCCCTTTCAGACAAGTTTTCCGTAGGTGGCAGCATCAAGTATTCCGGACAACAACTGGGAAAAAGCATTGTCCCCGATGCAGACAGCCTGAAAGTGAAGAAAAATCTTGCAAATGCCACATCCTTTGATTTTGGAACCCAGTTTAAAACCGGTTTTAAAAGCCTGGCATTCGGCATGACTTTCCAAAATTTTTCCGAAGAAATAAACTTCGAAAGGGAAAACTTTCAACTTCCTCTGACCTTTACCATTGGCATTACCATGGACTTACTGGATTTGATGCCTGAAAAACCCAAAGGGCAGGAACTCTGGTTTTTTGCGGATGTTACCCATCCGCGATCTTATCCCGAACAGGTTAATCTGGGCATTGAATACGCCTTTATGAAAACGCTCTATCTTAGAGGCGGCTATATGATGAACAGTGACGAACGGGATTTTACCGTTGGAGTCGGACTTCAGAAATTCGGTTTTTCCTTTAATTATGCATATACGCCTTTTGGAGTGTTTGATTATGTGCAGCGGATCACCCTTGGCTTTGGATTTTAATCCATGTACGCATGATAAACTATTAATAATTGACATTTGATAAGAATGATACTAATATTACGCGAAGGAGACTAAAGATGAAGAAGGGATTAATACTGGGCTTGCTGACTTTGCTGGTTGCAATGTTTGGTGTGACAGGATGTGAGGATACAGATTATCCGGATAGTGCTTTTGATCCGAATGATCCCGGAAAACCCACTCCCGTGATTACTGAGGTCAATCCGGCCTTGAATTCATTCCAGGCAGTAGGCCTTGTGGAAATATACGGAGAGAATTTTTCCGAAAATATTTCTGAAAATGTGGTCTTCTTTAATGAAGGCATTGGCTTTCCCGAACCGGCTGAAACGGATCTGACGGCCAGCCCCCAAAAAATGGCGGTGTATGCACCGGTGATTATTAAGGATCCTGCCCAGTGGTCCATGGATTCCGTGAAAGTGCGTATTGCAGTCCAGGGAGCCTACCTTTTTGGTAATTATATGGATGAAGATGGAAATTTTATTCCTTATACCCTGGAAAAACCGGCTGTGGAATATGGTGCCTTCTCTGATCAAATACTTCCCCTGGCCGTCGCTGTGGATAAGGATGAGAATGTGTATGTAACCTCAGAAGACGGGAATGTATATAAACTCATGCCGACGAAGCATGATTCCATGATTATCTATGCAGACCGTAGTCATAATAATATGACTGACTTGAAATTTGCACCTAACGGTGACCTTGTGTATGCCAGAAATTATACAAAATTATATTACTTCCCGGCTGGTGGTGGTTCTCGACAAACCGGCATTGCGTTTGGCGGCAGGGTGTATGCTATTGATTGGGATGCCAGTGGAATCCTTTATGCAGCAGGTAATACCAATAATCTTTTTGCTCTTTTAACCGATGGTGCCACTATTGTTGAAAATGATGTTTATGAAGATTATATCGTTCATTCCTTGAAAGTCTTTAACAGTGAAATTTATACGCTGGCTGAATATACCGGTTCTGATACAACGATTGCAGAATATGGTATTTATAAACATGATATTCAGGCAAATGGTGTTGTCAGTGCCAAATCACTCGTTGTAGACTGGAAAGATACGGGATTTGATGATACGACACCTGTCTTTATGGTTCTCGATGAAAATGGTAATGCTTTTGTCAGCGGAGCGGATGATGGCGTTCCTCTGGTTCACGTCAATCTGAGCGACGGTTCCGCAAAAGCAATTTATAACTATCCGAATCCCGCCCTTTCTACAAAGGCTGTACATATGGCATTTGGAAATGATAATAAACTGTATATGGTCAGAAGAAGTGACAGGACAGATGATAATGCACCTACACCGCGGCTGATTCGTGTCAGTCTGGATGTAAATGGAGCGCCTTATTACGGACGTCCATAAGAATAAAGAAAAAAGGTTAACCAAAAAAGGAGAACGAGATGAAAAAAATGTTAGTTGTTGTTGCTGTTTTGCTCGCAGCTACCATGGCTTTCGCGGGATGGGATAGCGGGACGATGTTTCCTGCAGGTCCTGATTCTGTTGTGTCCTACGGACAGGGTATTGCTGTAGACGGAAACGGCCGGATATGGTATTGTTCATACTATGCTATGGACTCTATCTATGTGCCGGCTCCTGCAGACAGTTTTGTAGCCTGCCGGGGAATTAAAGTTTTCAATCCGGATGGAACCCTTGAAACAACCGTGAAAACTTTTGGTCCCCTGGATCCTTCCGAAAGCTACTTTGGCTATGAAGTGGATACTTTCTGGTATTCAATGCGCGGTATGGATACCAATCCTGATGGCGATGTGATTGTCTGTATGTATGATACATATTACATTGTAAGCAAGGATGATTTTACAACAAAAATGATTGTAAAACAGCCATTCGGTGAAAACTCTATTACCAAAGTTGCTACGGATTCAGAAGGTAACTACTTCCTGAATATGGTTGTTGCAGGCGGTAACCCCATCAAAGCTTTTGATCCCGATGGATTCCTGATTGATGACGTGGTTCCCGGTGACCTGACTTCCGGTTACTCCAGGACAATTGAAGTCTCTCCCGATGCGAACGATATCTATTTCTACAGTTTTACCGGATCGGGCGTGATTATTTTCCACAGTGACGACGGGCTTGATGGTGATTACACATCCCAGATTGACACAATTCCGGGATTGCTGGTTGAATCTGCGAATTGGTCTCCCGATGGACTGCTCTGGATGGGTGTGCATCCCTCTAGTGTTGGATTTCCGGCAAACGGACATGTGGCTTGGGATCCGACAACAAAAACAGTCGTTGATTCATTAATTCCTGACACATTACAAACTGCAGGTGGCGCGGCTCTGCCTCGTGGTATTGCATTTGCCGATGAAAATACGGCATACGTTACCTATTTCAACACCTGGGATAACAATGGTATCTATAAGTTTGTGAAGTCAGGAGAAGGTATTTGGGAAACGGAAGGTGTTTTCGGACCGAAATCCTTTACACTGAAAGCCAACTATCCCAACCCCTTCAATCCCGCCACTACAATCAACTTCAACCTCACTGCCGGTGCAAATGTGAACCTCTCCATCTATGATGTGAATGGTAAACTTGTTGAAACTCTGGTGGATGGTTATCGTGAAGCCGGTGACTACACCTCTACATGGAATGGCTCAAATGTCGCTTCCGGTACCTATCTGTACAGACTGACAGTCGACGGCCAGTCCATTACACGGAAAATGACTCTGCTTAAGTAAGCAGATTTATGTCTTGATAAAAAGCCCCGGACACGGGGCTTTTTATTTTTTATGCATTTTTTTATTTCTGTATTGTTGATTTTGAATTACATTTTATGTACGTTCAACAGCTTGAGTTCAGCAATATTGAATTTGAAAAATACTGGGAGTAAATAATGAAGAAATTTTTGATGTCTGTACTCTGGGTTGCCCTCTTTGCCGGATTGGGTGCAATGTATTACTATCAGACAACATTTGATGCCCGCATTCATTCCATGAACGAAAGAGCCGGGAAAATTGAAGAAAAATATCAGAAATTCACAGATCAGCTTGACAATCTTGAAGTTAAGTTTGTAGGAAGAGCTAAACACGTTCGCCAAAATCAGAATGATATAAAAAATATCTACAACAAAATTGAAGATGTTAAAAGAGCTCACAGCCAGGATATATTTTTAATCAATACACGTGTTGATTCCCTGGGTGCCGTTGTCGATAACAACCTGAATAACCTTGAAACACAAGTTGAAGCTTTAAGGAAAGTAACCACCAGTCTGAGAGCAATGGTAAATCAGACCCAGATTACAAACAATCAGAAAATTCAAAAACTTTCCCGTGACCTGGAAGCTCTTCAGAAAAAGGTTGAAGACATAGAAGTTATGGTCCTGCCTAAAGAAGGTGATAAAAAACGTCGCTAAAGATCATTACATAATACTTTGATAGAAAGGGAGCAATGAATTTTCATTGCTCCCTATTTTTTAAGCTCAAAATAAAAAACCCTTTCAGAAAAAGGGTTTTTAAAAAAGCAGTAGCGAAGCAGGGATTCGAACCCCGGACACGCGGATTATGATTCCGCTGCTCTAACCAACTGAGCTACTTCGCCGTCAAAAAGCCTGAAATAATACGAAATAATTTAAAAAAATTGCAAGGACTTTTAACATATTCCTGATGATTAATACCGATCGTACAATTCAAGGATAGGGTAAAACTGAACACGTACTTCGGCAAGACTTTCCAAAAGCGAAACGGGCAGTTCCAGCTCGTAAACTCCTACATAAGGCGCCTGTTTTACATATAACTGAATATTCGAACGGGAGGATGTCATGATGAGGAGGGGTTTGAAATTGTCAAGGATGCTTAATCCATCATAACGGTTTATTTCACGCAGATCCAAATATTGTCCGTCAATAAAAGTATGTATAATTCGTCCCTGCCCGTCTGTTAACTCGATAACCGGGATTGTCCGGTAATGTCCTAACTGAATATCCCGCTGTAACTGAAAAGGAATATCTGAATAATCTGCCTGAAAAGTGAGATAGGAATAATAATAGTCATTTTCTGTGTCAACCTGTTGGAAGGGAAGAATATCTGTCAGTTCTTCAAGCAAATCCGGATGAAGTTGATATGAGACTTCAATACGAATGGTCCCTCTGTGAGGTCTGTATGGAAGCGTGGAGATGTTTGGCTCATTAATTTGAACCAGATAAGGATTCTGCAGTAATTCGTATATGGCCTGACTAGTCGTGTTCAGATTCTCCCGTTCCATATCAAGCCGCAATTTGGCTTCAGTTTGATTGAATCTCAAAACCGTCGTGCCGGCAGGAGGCCGGAGAGTGGTCAAGCCATGTGATTTTGATTCCCGTTCTTTTCCCTTTCCCAACTCTGTGGTTATATTTAACAATTCACGCCGTGCAGCTTCCAGTGTCTCAGTATCAATATATCCCTCATCTGTAGGTGATTCATTATTCACTGTAAAATCCAAATCAAGGGATTCTGTCTGGTACAATTTCGCCAGATGATGTATCAACGCACTTTTTAATGCTCTTTTATCCGACAGATATGCCGTAAAGGAACTTTCACCGGCCGTCTGCCAGCTTTTGATATGGATGGAACTCAAATGAATCAGAATATCTCCTTCTGCCGATGAGTGGTATATGGATCCCATCAGTATGTAACGGTTCGATGGAAATTGAGGATCCTGTTCTCTGAATGTGATGGCTTCCGACATGGTATATTCCGGATGGAGTATCAAACCGGGAAGACGAAACTTTTCCTGAAATATCATCTCAGACAACCCTTTTTCAAGCCAGTCCAGGGATGCATCGTCGGTTTTATTCTCAAAATCCAGAATGTATATATCCTTATCTACAGGAGCGGCTGCACAAAGAGTGAACCCTATGCCGAGAAACATGACAATACGGGACATGACAGGTCTTTTCATAGTACCCCCGCAGGGAATTTAGCGTGTTTATGTTTGCAAATAATCTAAGGCTTTTTTCAGTCTTCTTATAACGATCTCTTTTCCCAGGAGTGACAACAGCTCAAAGAGTCCCGGACTTACGGAAAATCCGGTAACGGCAAGCCGAACGGCATGAATCAATACCGCCGCCTTTTCACCGGCTTCGTCTGTGATAGTACGAAGGGTATTTTCCAGATTTTTCGGATTAAAAGATTCGAGTCCTTCCAGTGCTTTCATGTAGTGGGTCATGAGATTTTGTATTTGTGGGTGAGCCCATCGCTTTTCTACAGCCTCGGGATCGTAAGATACCGGATCTTTCAACATGTAAGATCCGAATGATACAAAGTCAGTGATAAGCTTCATCCGCGTTTTCAATAAATCGATGGCACGGTTCAGATAAACAGTTTTATCTTCAATGTCATCCTGAGATATAAGTCCAGCCTTCAACCATGCCTGGGTCACCAGTGGAAAAAGTTCTGCGGAAGATTTCCTTGAGATGTGCTGGCCGTTGATCCAGATCATTTTTTGCAGATCAAAGATGGCCCCCTTTTTTGATACATCCGTAATTTTGAATTTCCGAATCAGTTCATCCGGTGTATAAAGTGTCTGGTTTCCCGATGTTCCCCATCCCAGATGAATCAAACCGTTTATAAACCCTTCGGGCAGGAATCCCATATTCCGGAATTCCCCCACCGAGGTGGCACCATGCCGTTTACTTAAGCGTTTCCCGTCCGGTGCCAGAATCAGGGGGACGTGGGCAAAACGGGGAACGGGGTATTCCAGGGCAAGGTAGAGGTGTATCTGCTTTGGTGTATTGGAAAGGTGATCTTCACCACGGATGACATGGGTTATCCCCATCAGGGCGTCATCAACCACAACAGCCAGGTGATATACCGGCGTTTTATCAGAGCGCATGATAATGAAATCATCAATTTCCGAGTTTTTGACTTCGATGGATTTGAAAACCATATCCTTGAAGCGTGTAACACCTTCATCCGGAACCTTCAGACGCACTGTAAACGGAAGGTTTTGATCCAGTTTTTGTTGAATCTCCTTCTCTGTCAGATTCCGGCAGACACCACTGTAACGATAAGGCCTGTTTTCCCGGGCGGCCTTTTCTTTCTCTTTCTCAAGGATTTCTTTTGTACAAAAACAGCGATACGCCTTGTGCTCTTTCAATAAAGTGTCCACAGCGTGCCGGTGCGCCTGAATGTTGTCAGACTGGAGTACATAGGGTTCATCCGGCAAAAGCCCCAGCCAGGATAAGGAGTCCAAAATCTGTTCTGTCATCTCCCGGGATGATCGTTCGGTATCCGTATCCTCAATCCGTAAGAGATATGTTCCGCCTGTACTTCGGGCGTATAAATAATTAAAAAGGGCTGTTCTGGCCCCGCCTATGTGCAGATATCCGGTTGGACTGGGAGCAAAACGCACCCGGTTTGCTGTTTGATTCATTCTCGATCCGTGTCTTCCTCAGTAGATTCAGGTAAAATTTCTTCTTCCTCCGGGATGCTTTCTTCTGTATAGGCATCCTCATATTCTTCATAAGGATCATTAAATTCCAGAGAAATTCCTCCGGTCCAGTGGGTAATAAAATTATAAAGAGCACCGGCAGCGGTGACAAAGAGGCTGAAGAAAAATGCATTTGATATAGCCAGACTTAATAATGTAAAAAAAGAAAGAGGTCCCGATAAGGTTGTACCTCCCATACCCATATCACTCATGGATTGATGCATCATCTGAACCAAGACATTTCCCATAAAGATGAAAAGAATCAAAAATAACAGCCCGGATACTAAAAACGTGTTCCTGAATAATGGCCATAAGCCAATGCGCCGAAGCTCAAGTTCCAAAATTACCTCACTTTATTTTCAGTTTAAATAGATTAGAAGCCGGTTGGTGGACAACTCTCCCGGGTTTTTTTAATTCTTCAGGGAGCAAATCATTTAAGGGTATACCTTGACGAACCTGTTCCTCAAGGTTACGCTGGGTTTCTCCCACATCCTGTAACTGATCCAGGGCCTTCAAAATATCCTCATGAAATGCATTAATCGTGAATTCCAGCCGTTTAATCAATTCCTCTGTTAAACGCTTGCCATAAACATCCCCAAAATCCCGGGTCAGGGTGTTTAATTTCTCTTTGATCAGGGTCATTCGTTGTTCCGGATCTGTCAAATTTACAGCCGGTTTTGTCATGTTTCCTTTTAAAGGCTTCAGGGGAGGCATATGTTTTCTCCATATTTATATCTTAATTTAATGTCTTATATGATGTATTTCAAAAGACAATTCAGGACTCGATAATGGCTTTTATTTCAGATCCGGCACGAATGATGTAAATTCTTCCTGTAAATGATATAAAGGTTTTCATGACACAGGCTCTTACATCAGCACATCAAATTTATTTTAAAGGATTTGAATCCCTGGCAGAAAAGGTTTTGACAGGTCAGCGCCTTTCTTTTGAAGAGGGTGTCCGCCTGTTTCGCGATGTTTCGCTCCCTGTGGCTGGTTATCTTGCCAACATTCGACGGGAAAGTGTCTCTAATCATAAAGCCTATTACATCCGGAATCAGGTGATTAATTATTCCAATATCTGTGTAAACCACTGTGCTTTTTGCGCTTTTCACAGGAAACGGAATACGACCGGTGCCTATACCCTTTCACTTGCGGATATTGAAAAAAAAGTTCGGGATCATCTCGGCGAACCGATTAGTGAGATTCATGTGGTGGGTGGACTGCATCCTGATCTGCCCTTTGATTATTACCTGGAAATGATTCGATTATTAAAGGCACACCGGCCGAAAGCCGTGTTAAAAATGTTTGATGTCGTTGAAATTGACTACTTTTCCCAAATTTCCGGCAAAACTGTTGAACGTGTCCTTGAGGATTTAATTGAAGCCGGATTGCAGGCCATGCCGGGAGGGGGTGCGGAACTCTTTGCACCCAGGGTGCGGAAAATTCTCTGTCCTGAAAAAATTTCCGCCGAACGATGGATTGAAGTTACAAAGATAGCTCACAAAATGGGCCTGAAAAGTAATGCTACCATGTTGTACGGCCATGTTGAAACTCCGGAAGAACGGGTGGATCATATGATTCGGATACGGGAATTGCAGGATGAGACCGGGGGAATCCTCAATTTTATCCCCTTGCCATACCAGCCCTTTAATAATGCCCTGAAAGGAAAAAGAACCCATGCGGGGGATGATTTGAAAGTTCAGGCTGTGAGCCGTTTGATGCTGGATAATATCCCCCATGTAAAAGCTTTCTGGATCTATCTGACCCCGCCTGTGGCCCAGACAGCCCTGAATTTTGGTGCCGATGATATTGATGGAACGGTGATTGAAGAACATGTGGCCCATGAAGCCGGTGCCAAGACCCGGTCCGCCATGACCGTCAATGAACTGAAAGCACTGATCCGTTCTGCCGGATATATTCCCGTTGAAAGGGATACCTTTTTTCGGGAAATAAGGAATGACCGATGAAAACGATTCGTTTGGGGGGTATTGATTTTATCAATGCCTATCCTTTAGTCCGTGCACTGCCGCCTGAAAGGGATTCGGATTTGAATGTGAAGCTGATGCTGGCAGAACCGCCACTGCTTTATAAAAAGTTGCTTCAACATGCCCTTGATGTGGCCATGATTCCCACATATTCTTTTTTTGAAAATACTTTGCCTTTCATGTCAGGTCACTATGTCATTGCCAGCGACGGCCCCGTCCGCTCTGTCTGCCTTTATAGTCAAAAAAAGCTGGAAGACGGTGCCTTGATTGCCCTGGATACTAAAAGCCGGACTTCCGTCCGCATGCTTAAAATTCTTTTAAATGACACTGGATATCGGAATATTCGCTATGTGTCCCTGCCTTTTGAAGCCATGCTTTTACGAAAAGATATTGACGCTTTTTTGTTGATTGGTGATGATAATTTTCAGCCGGGTATCCCGGATTTGCCGGTTCACATCGATCTGGGGAAATGGTGGAAAGATACGTTTGGCACTCCTTTTATTTATGCCGTGATCGCTGCTTTTGAAAAAGAAGATTTGATGCCGGTTCACCTTTGGTTACATGAAAATTATTCTATCTGGAAAAGGCAACAGCAGATATGGGTTCATTCATGGAGCCGGCAGTTGAATATTCCTGAATCCGAATTATTGCACTATCTGACAAAAAATATCTGCCATATACTAAACCCCGAACAGGTTCAATCCGGGGTTCAGCTGTTTCAGGAATTGTGTGTTAAATACGGACTTATACGCCGTGCGAATACTTATCAGGTTTTTTTCTGATCAGCTTTCAATGTTTTTTTTTCAAAAAAACGTTTGAACGGTTCAAAAATATCCAGGGGGAGGGGGAATATGGTTGTTGTATTGTTTTCGCTGGAAATTTCAATGAGTGTCTGCAGATACCTGAGCTGGATAGCCGAGGGGTGTTCGTCAATAATTTCCGCTGCATCACTGAGTTTCTGGGCCGCCTGAAATTCCCCTTCGGCCGCAATGATCTTTGCCCGACGTTCACGCTCGGCCTCGGCCTGTTTGGCCATGGAACGCTGCATCTCAACAGGTAAATCAACATGTTTAATTTCCACATTGGCCACTTTAACACCCCAGGGATCGGTCTGGCGGTCTATGATCTCCTGCAGGGAATGATTGATTTTGTCCCGGTCTGACAGCAATTCATCCAGTTCACTCTGTCCCAGAATGGATCGGAGCGTTGTCTGGGAAAGCTGGGATGTGGCAAAATAGTAATCCTCAACCTGTACCACGGCCTTTTCCGGATTCAGAACTCTGAAATAGATAACGGCGTTTACTTTGACGGATACATTATCTTTTGTGATGATATCCTGCTCGGGTACATCCATAACCACAGTTCTCAAAGAGACTTTTACCAGTTTATCCACAAAAGGGATAACAATAATCAGTCCGGGCCCCTTGGTTTTAATTAAACGTCCTAAACGGAATATAACACCCCGTTCATACTCTTTCAGAACATGAACCGCCGATGAAAGAAACAAAATAACAATAATCGCAACCGTTAACATGGGAAAGAAGGATGGAGAAAACATAGTATGCCTCCTTTAGACTTTTTTTACTTTTAAAATCATGTTATTAACTTCGAGAACTTCGATTGATGTCCCTTTCGAAATTGTCTCATCCGCTACGGCTTTCCAGATTTCACCGTTCACAAAAACAGTTCCTCCTAATGGAGATATTTCTGTTTCGGCTGTACCTTTCAGGCTAATGAGACCTTCAAAACCGGTTATGGGGCGGTTTTTCATAGCTTTCACAACCAAGCGTACCACCACGATGATAAACAAGGCTGTTAAGATGACAACCGGATAAATAATTCCCTTTGATATCTGAATCAGAGGATCAGGGGAATCAATCAGCATAGTTGATCCGATGAGCATTGCCGCAAGTCCTCCTATGGTTAATAATCCGAAACTGACAATATTCACTTCCAGAATCAACAGGATTATCCCGAAAAGAATCAGGGCAATCCCCGCATAATTCACCGGAAGCATCTGAAATGAAAAAAAGGCAATCAATAAAAAGAGGACACCCAACACACCGGGAAAGACTGATCCGGGATGGGTTATCTCAAAAAAGAGCCCGTAAAAACCCAGCATGAGAAAAATATAAGCAATATTGGGATTGCTGAAGGCATCCAGGAGGCGGTCTGTCCAGGACATTTCACGCTGTATTACTTTTTGATCAGGCAGATTCTCGGGGAGTGTGACCGTTTTTTCATTGACCTGAAAGCTTTTTCCCCGGAGAATATTCAGAAGGGATTTGAGATTTGCGGCTACAGTATCCACAACATGTAATGCCACTGCTTCATTAGCCGTTATTGACACGGATTTTCTGACAGCATCTTCTGCCCACTCTGCATTACGGCCTGTCTTTTCCGCCAGGGAACGGATGTAAGATACGGCATCATTCTCAGTCTTTTTACCCATAATATTCAGGCTGTCCCGGGCTTGTCCGCCGAATATGCCACCCCCGCCGCCTGCCGGAACCGGGTGGGCTGCACCAATATTGGTCCCGGGCGCCATAGCTGCATAATGAGACGCCAGGGTTATAAAAACACCGGCTGAAGCGGCTTGTGCTCCTGAAGGGGCAATATATACGATAAACGGGATGGGTGAATTTAACTCCGTTTTTATAATATCCTTCATGGCCGTCATGAGTCCACCCGGCGTATCCATTTCAAGAATAAAACAGAGAGCCGAATCCTTAACGGCCAATTCCAGGCTGTTTTCGATATATCGGGATGAAGCCGGATTGATAATGCCGTCTAAATGGACATTGTATATGACGCCCCCGTACAGAAGGAACGGAATGCATAACAACGCAAATGATGTGGAGATTTTTTTCATGTTATAACCATTGATGGTGCCTGTACCAATTGTAGGTATCTCTGAGTCCAATCTCCAGAGGATATTTGATGGTGTATTCCAGGAAACTCAGTATTTTTTCGCTTTTACAACACCAGGCAGGTTGTTTTAATTCCCTGTATTTACTCATATTTACCAGGGGTGCTTTTCCCCTTATGGTGCCGGCTAAACCGGAAATATAGGCGGTACTTCCCATCATGAATCGGGTAATGGGTACGGGAATAGCCCGTTTTTCCATCACCGTTTCCAATTGGGTGAGCAGATCGTTCAAATTATGAATATCTGTGCCGTCGTTGACATAGAAGATCTCGTCATGGTTCAGACGGGGATTCAGGATAAGTCCGGTGATCATGGAGCACAAATCGCTGACGTGAATCATAGAAAGCTCCTGAATGCCTTTATGAACAACAGGTTTGATCCTGTGGTGTATCATTTGAAATACTTTTAAAAAACCTCGATCTCCCGGGCCATATACGGCAGGCGGACGGATGACCACTTTTTGAAAATCCCCGGAGGAAAAGAGAAGGCGGCTTTCCCCCATGAGCTTGGATTTCCCGTAATCACTGACCGGATTTGCCAGCTGGTATTCCGAAAGGGGGTGTCCCGGTTTGGATGGACCTGCAGCTGCAAGAGAGCTGATAAATATGAATTGTCGGATTTTGGGGATGCGGGAGGTAGCCTCTGCCAGAATCCTGGTAGGTTCACTGTTGTGCCTGATATACCTGTAAAGACTTGTCTCACTGACGGATCCGGCCAGATGAATGACTGCATCACATATTTTCAGACTGTTTTCCCACGATTTGGGCTCCCGAATATCCCCCCGGACCAGGGTAAGGTTGGGATGGGACTTGCCTGTATAATTCCGGTGATGCATTAAAAGAATCACTTCATAACCCTGATCCAGTAAAAGCCCGGTCAGATGCCGGCCGATAAACCCGGTTCCTCCTGTTAAGAAAATTCGACTCATTCCACAATCTTCCTTTCATAAATCCTGTATGTTTTATATCGTTCAGCACCCAGGCTCGCAATAATATGGTTCATGACTGTATTGCTTTCGAGAATCCAGGACATTTCCGCCCATTTTACCCCGTCTTTTAATGCCTGTTCGTATAGCATGTGATACATCAGACTGTCAATACCAAAATGTCTGAACTCTTCCAGTACACCCATGATAAATACGCGATACGATTCAAATTTGTTTTTATGGCGGATCATCATCCGGATGGTCCGTGGTGATAAAAGCCGGCCGTTCAAATGAATCAGCTGCTCGTTAACGTTTGGCAGGCAAATAGCTGTTCCAACAGCCTGTCCGTTGATTTCAGCAATCCATAAATAATCGGGATTGGCAATTTTCAACAGGTCATGAATGGTTTTTTTGGCTTCTTCCGGAGTCAGTGGAACGGCACCCCAGTTTTTATCCCATGCCTGATTGTAAATGGATATAATCTTTTCCGCTTCTTTCTGGACGTGTTTGGTATCGATCTTCCTGACAACCAGTCCCGGCATCGTCCGGGCCAGTAATGCCACATCCTGAATTTTTTTCGGCGGTTTTTCCTCAAGATTGGCTTTCCAGGCATACAAATCCTGGATCTTTGTAAAACCCGATCCCTCAAATAAACGAATATAATATTTTGGGTTATAGGTCATTTCAAATACGGGCGGCTTGTTAAATCCCTGAATCAGTAATCCTACATTGTGATTAACTGAAAAGTTTTCAGGTCCCCATATCCTGTCGCACCCCTTTTCTTTTAACCACAGTTCTGCCGCATTGAAAAGGGCTGCTGCTCCCCGGAGGCTGTTGATGCATTCAAAAAAACCAATAAAACCGGTCCTGTCATGATGAAACTGATTATGGCGCGTATTGGTGTGTGCAGATATCCTCCCGATGACCTGGCGCATCCGGTAAGCCAAAAACAACTGGGCTTCAGAATGCCTGAAATAGGGATTTTTCTTTTTGTTGAAGAACTTTTTCTGCTCGGAAATGACCGGCGGAACCCAATTCGGATCCTTCTTGTAAATTTTCCAGGGAAACATGATGAATTTACGCAATTGCCGTTTTGTTTTTACAGGAACAATAGTAATGCCCTGATGATCAAGTTGAGCTTTCATGTGCATTTCCTTATGAAAATTATTGTGTCATTGTATCGTGCAACATAATAAATTTATCTGTGAATGTATGTAAAATAAACAACTAAGGAGTTATTTCACATGAAAAGAACGGCTGTTTTTATATTTTTTCTTGTCATTTTGACAGGATTATTGAGTTGCAGTTCAAACAGGACCCGGCAAACCCAAACCGGCCTGGATATTTTAACTCAAGAGGGATGCACCCTGCTGAAGGGCAAAAATGTAGGTATAGTCACGAACCATACTGCGTATAACAGGAAGGGGGAACATTTATCAGATATCATCCATGCCCTGGAAGATGTAAACCTGACGGCGATTTTTGCACCGGAACATGGTTTTCGGGGGACTGCAGAAGCCGGAGAACACATTACCGAGGGGATTGATTCCCAAACGGGTGCGCGCATATACAGCATTTACGGATCCACCCGAAAACCAACGCCCGACATGTTGCAGGATGTGGACATTCTGGTCTTTGATATTCAGGATGTGGGTGCGCGGTTTTATACCTATATCTCAACGATGGGAAATATCATGGAAGCCGGGGCGGAAAACGGCATTCCTGTGATTATTCTTGATCGACCCAACCCCCTGGGAGGATGGGTGGAGGGCCCTCTTCTGGATATACAATGGAAATCCTTTGTGGGAATGTACCCCATTCCGATTCGTCATGGACTCACAGTGGGTGAGCTGGCTCAAATGATTAAAGGGGAAGGCTGGATCCATGAAGCCGAAGCCCTTGATTTGACGGTTATTGCCATGAAAAACTGGCAGCCGAAAATGTTCTGGCAGGAAACCGGACTGACATGGATCGACCCCTCACCCAATATCGGTGGAATGAATCAGGCCACATTGTATCCGGGGCTCTGTCTGCTTGAAGCCACCAATGTGTCTGAAGGGAGGGGGACAGATCATGCCTTTGAATGGATCGGTGCTGATTTTATTCAGGGTGAGGAACTGGCCGAAGCACTCAAGGCTTTGAACATTGAAGGACTGAACATCGAACCGGTTTCATTCACTCCTGTCGATCTGCCGGGTAAGGCCACAAATCCGAAATTTGAAAATGTGGAAATTGAAGGAATATGCCTTACGGTCACCGACTATGAAGCCTTTGAATCGGTAACTTTTGGCATAACCTTGCTGAGAACTCTGAATAAACTCTATCCGGAGGCATTTGAAATATCCCGACCCGAATGGGCAAACCGCCTTTGGGGACAGGAATCTCTAAACCAGGCTATGAAAGGCGAACTTTCCTTTGAAAACCTCATGATGCGTGTCCGCCAGGATGTGGAAGACTTTCTTCCCCTGAAAGAAAAGTATTCGCTTTATCGTTAAAGCTGCAGTTGATTTTATGAGTGAATAAAACTATTTTCATAGAAAAGCATGGAGTCTTTGATGAAATCAACTTTCTCCCTTCTTCTGACGATGCTTCTGCTCATTTCCTCCAGCCTGTCTGCCGGGGACGGGTACCGGGATATCCCCTGGGGAAGCTCGAAAAATGCAACACGGAAGGTTGCCCTGGAATACTTTGGTGATAATTATTACGAAACAGAATCAAAACTCATTTTTACCGACTCTTTTCAGGGAAATGATGCCATTTATACCTTTGTGTTTTCACAGGATTCACTGCATACGGTAGCCATTCAATCAGAGTTGCCTTACCTCCTGACCGATGAGAAGACCTTTTCTGATATGTTCGATAAATCCGAAAAGGAAGTGGAAAAATTGATCCGGCGCGTCAGTGCAAAATATGGACAACCCGTACTTCAGGAAAAGGTAGGGACGGATTTATTTCTCCGTTGGGAATTGGACGATACGGAAATTGAGCTGTTTGTTGAACGGAGTTATAAATATAAAATGATTATGACTTATCGATGGATTTCCTATTTTGAGAAAAAACTGGAAAAACGTCAACAAAAGTATCTGAACGAACTCTAATACCATTCGTAACATAAACTATTACATCATGAAATCATGAAGGGGTTAATTTTTGCCTGACGGAATTGGACTGATATCCGGTGGACTCGATTCACTGTTGGCTATGCGACTGATGATGGAGCAGAATCTGGAACTGCTGGGAATTGTCATTGATACAGGATTTTCTTCTATGTTTGAGGAAGAAGGAAAATCAAATGCTTATGCGGAGAAACCTTCTATCACAGAGATTGCCCGGCACATGGGATTCCCCCTGGAAATTATCCCGGTGCATGAGGAATACTGGGATATGGTAAAAAATCCCCGACACGGCTATGGAAAACACATTAATCCCTGCCTGGATTGCAGGATTCTCATGTTAAAAACGGCAGCCCGGGTGATGCATGAAAAAAAAGCAGCCTTCGTTTTTACCGGTGAAGTCATCGGTCAGCGTTCCAAAAGCCAGTTGTCCCACCAACTGAAAATTTCTGAACGTGAAAGCGGACTGGAAGGACGTCTGTTAAGACCTTTGTCGGCAAAATGTCTTCCGCCTACCATTCCTGAAAAAGAGGGATTGGTAAATCGGGATTTACTGGAGGATATCAGGGGAAGAAGCCGTAAACGTCAGCTTGAACTGGCTGCCAGGTGGGGCCTTGAAGATCTGTCGGTTGCAGGGGGAGCAAACTGTTTCCTGATTGACGGCGGATATGCAACACGGATGAAAGATCTTTTCCGGTATAAGGGAAAAGAAAATGTAACTGAATCCGACAGGAAATTGTTACGGGTGGGACGGCATTTCAGGCTTTCCGAATCCCTGAAATTGATCATATCAAGAAATGAGAACGAACATAAACGGCTTTTGGAGATTGCTTCCGGATTGCCTATGCTGGAATGTGTTGATGTAATCGGGGCGGTGGGTGTCTTGTCCGGGACCTTCACAAACGCGGATGTGCAGAGAGGGGGTGAACTGCTGGGCCGTTATAGTAAAGGCCGAAACAGTAAATCTGTCCGGGTGGCACTGACACAAGACGGAAAAACCCTTCAAACCTTTCATGTTTCTCCCGAAAAGGACCGGCAGGTTCTGGATAATTTGTTGATTTAATCCGATATTGGAATATTTATGATTAACTTGTAAAATTGCCCGTTGAAACAACAGGGGAGCACTATGGCCATCAGTGACAAACACACGGAAATGCAAAATCTGGCGAGTATGAATATTGATGAAATGGATACCGGTGAAATTCTTTATCTCATAAACAAAGAGGATAAATCTGTTCCCCTCGCTGTGGAAAAGGCAATTCCTGCAATCGGGGAATTTGCGGATAAAGTCGTTGAAAGTTTTCGAAAAAAGGGAAAGTTGTTCTATATCGGTGCCGGAACAAGCGGCCGCCTGGGTGTTTTGGATGCGTCAGAAATTCCCCCTACCTATTCAGCTCCCAATTCCCTGGTTCAGGGAATTATGTGTGGCGGACTCGCGGCGCTGGTCACAGCTGTTGAAGGGGCTGAAGATGAATATGACGAGGGTGTTAAAATTGTGGACGAGCGGGGGCTGACAGAAAAGGACTGTCTTCTGGGAATCACAACAAGCGGTATGGCCTCCTATGTCCATGGCGCCCTGAAACGTGCGAAGGAAATCGGAGTTACAACCGGACTCCTGGTTTGTAATGAATTTGATAAACCGGATTATGTGGATGTGCTTATAAAAACTATTGTGGGACCGGAAGTGATTACCGGTTCAACCCGTATGAAAGCAGGGACTGCCACAAAATTAATCCTGAATATGATTTCGACATCGGCGATGGTTCTCATGCATAAAACCTATGGGAATCTCATGGTGGATCTGATGACAACCAATAAAAAATTGTGGGACCGTGGGGCACGCATTGTGAGGCATTGTACCGGTATTGATTATGACAAAGCCATGGATCTTTTAACCAAAGCCGGTGGGCGGGTGAAAGCAACCCTGGTGATGGCTTCTTTGAATGTATCTTACGAAGAAGCCGAAAAACGTCTTGTAAAACATGACGGATCCCTTCGGAAAACACTGGATGAAGAAGGAATTACACTTAATTTATAGGGTTTTAAGTGGAGTTCCGGGTATTCATCACTCCCCCAATTGTGTATATTTACAATATGTAACAAGCGACGGATTATCACATGAACTATAACGGAAAAAAGATACTGATTACAGGCGGTGCAGGATTCATTGGATCAAATCTCGTGAAAACAATCACCTCCCGGTGGCCTGATGCCGAAATCTGTGTTTTGGATGCTTTTGTGAATGGCCATTTCAAAAATCTGATCGGTTATCAGGGGGAATTAATTGCCGGGGATCTGACCGATGAGAATATTTTAAGGCAATTAAAAGACAGGCACTTTGATGTAATTTTTCATCAGGGAGCCATAACCGATACAACAGTGAGTGACCAGAAAAAAATGATAGAGGTGAATACAAACTCCTTTTCATTTCTTCTGGATCTTGCCTCCCGCAATCAGGCCTCCCTCGTCTATGCCTCAAGCGCTGCAGTTTATGGCAATTCCCCCTCACCCAACAGGGTGGGAAAAGGAGAAATTCCCGAAAATGTCTATGGCTATTCAAAATATCTGATGGATGAAATGACCCGCCTCTACCTTAAAAAGAATCCGGAACTTCAGCACAGTGTCACAGGACTTCGTTATTTCAATGTGTACGGCCCAGGGGAATATTATAAGGGCAAAATGGCTTCCATGATTTTACAACTTGCCCTGAAAATGCGAAGAAACATACCCCCCCGTCTTTTTAAATTCGGTGATCAACGACGGGATTTTGTATTTGTGGACGACATTGTCCAGGCAAATCTGAAAGCGGCTTCTGCAGGTTTTAGCGGGATTTTCAATGTCGGTTCTGGAGTTTCCAGGACCTTTAATGAAATTGTTGCAATTCTGAACGAAGCACTGGGAACAGATCACTATATAGAATATTTTGATAATCCATACACGTTTTACCAGAATAATACCTGTGCCGATATCCGTGAAACTCGTGATAAACTAGGCTACACTCCTGATTATACACTGGAAAAAGGGATACAAAAAACAGTAGAATGGATGCAATCTGCAATGAAGGATGCTGATCCCATAAGCTAATGGCTGAAATCAGCGAAAATCGACTGATCTGGATTTTAAATGATCAGAAAGACCTGATTGCCTTTCTCAGGGATGATTTATCAACAGAGACAATCAAGATTAAAAGTTTTTCTCCTGATCATTTACGTGATATAAAAAAAGAAATGCTCCATTTTCCGCCAGATTTAATGATCATTTGTCATCATAAACTGACGGATATTCTCCCTTTGGCAAACCGGGAGAAAATACCTCTGATAATGCTGGTTCCGGAACATGAATCATCCGTCTTGGAAGCCTATAACCATTTTCCGGTTGTCAAAATTCTTGAAATGTCCCAACCATATCAGTCAATACGTCCCGTTGTTTCAGAGTTTTTTAACGACTTAAGAAATCATGCAAAGAGCAAGATTTTATTTATTCTTCCGGACGAAACAGAACGAAAATTATTCAGAAATATCAGCAGGATTTACAAATACGGGGCTACATTTGCAGAAACTTATGCAGGGGCTGAAGAGCTTCTGAAGACTAAACCCTTTGATCTTGTGGTTGTCAATGCGGACTGTCAGGATGAAGATTCAGCATTGCTTTTAAGCAACATTCGGAGCAAAGATGCCAATTTGCCTGTTTTGGCCCTGTCTGCCGGCAATAGACGGGTTATGTTTCACAAGCTGTATGACATGGGTGTGAATGATTTTCTCCACATCCCTTTTGACATCGATGAACTCACGCTAAAAATCTCAGGTCTGCTTAGAACTGTCCTTTCTATGAAAGCGATTAAAAAGTTATCCGAGGTGGATTACCTGACTCAGTTGCTCAACCGGCGGAGTTTCTACGATCAGATCATGCCTTATATCAACCTTTCACGGCGTCAGAATCTGCCCTTTTCCATCATTATGACAGATATTGATCATTTTAAGCGGATTAATGATACTTTCGGTCATGATACGGGCGATAAGATTTTAATTGAAAGTGCAAAAATTATGCGGAATAATCTTCGTAATTATGATATCCTGGCCCGATTTGGCGGTGAGGAGTTTGTCATTTTCATATCCAATGTGAATGAGATCAATGCGATGTATGTGGCTGAAAAGCTTCGAAAGGGTTTCAAAGAGGGGTTGAACGACTGTTTGGATAAACCGGTGACTATGAGTTTGGGTGTTTCAACATGGTCCGGCGGAGAAGTGGACATTGATAAGTTGATCCAGCAGGCTGATAAAGCCCTTTATGTTTCAAAAAACAGCGGCAGGAACCGTGTAACTCATTTCAGGAATCTTCTCTGATTGATATGCAATCTCTTTTAGAAAAACTCAATATCGGGGTCCCTCTGTTTCTTGCCCCCATGGCCGGTGTTACGGATATGCCTTTTCGTCAAATCTGCCGGGATTTCGGGGCTGAAGTGACGTATTCCGAATTTGTCAGCTCGGAGGGTGTCATCCGGAATAATCGGAAAACCCTTCGTTATATGACATTCCAAGCGAGTGAACGGCCTGTCGGCATTCAAATTTTCGGCCACGATCCACAGGTTCTGGCCAATGCGGCAGTTTTTATTGAAAAAAATTTTAAACCGGACTTGATCGATCTGAATTTTGGATGTCCCGTTCCCAAAGTGGTCAAAAAGGGGGGCGGCAGTGCTGTGTTAAAAGATTTGGAACGGCTTCGGGATATTACCTCGGCGGTCTCATCGGCAGTAACTGTGCCCGTGACGGTTAAAATCCGTTCCGGATGGGATGATAAACATCTGATTATTCCACAAATCGCTCCGGTTTTGGAAGAGAGTGGCATTCAACTCATAACCCTTCATCCCCGGACAACTCTCATGCGATATAAGGGCCGGGCGGATTGGTCTTTGATCCGGCTTCTGAAACAAAATACCCGGTTGCCGGTTATCGGAAACGGGGATATTCGTACTGCCGATGATGCCCTGAGAATGATGGATGAAACCGGATGCGACGGCGTGATGGTCGGCAGGGGAGCCTTGGGGAATCCCTGGCTGCTCAGACAAATTAAAGCTGCTCTAAGCGGGAAACCGGTCCCTGAAAATCCTTCCCCTACGGAGAAAATTGACCTTATGAAAAAACATTTCAGGGATGTGGTGAGCTTTTACGGACCTGATCAGGGCTATAAGATTTTTAAGTCCCATCTTTCATGGTATACCACGGGCCTTCCCCATGGCTCCGGTTTCAGGCAAAAAGCAAATATGTGCCGATCTGCAAATGAAATGAAGGTCGTTATAGAATCTTTTCATACTCTGTTGAAAGAGCTCTCTGAAGGCTAATTTGCTTGAAAGAACCCCCAGTTTTCTCTAACTTTCACTTTCTGAGAGAGAGTATGAAAGCAAATGCCGGAAATAAATAAAAAAGCTCACCTATTTACCATGTTTTTGGAAAAAACCACCCATGCCATCAACTGAAAAAAAACGCAAATCACCGGATAGTTCTGATCAAATAAAACTGTTGGCTATCGATGGGAATGTCCCCTTTCCCAATATCATTTTTCCTGTCGTTGTCCGGGAAGAACGTCATCTTCAACTGATTCAGGATGCTGTCACGTCAGACAGGATCGTGGGGGTTTTTGCCCGGAAAAATCCGGATGATTTACTGGATGAATCCAATGATCTTTTTAAAGTCGGTGTTGCATGCCTGATCTTGAAAATGTTTCAAAGCTCTGACGGCTCCATGAGGGTACTTTTCCGGGGACTCCATCGCATCAGTCTGGATAAAATTGTTAAAGAAGAACCCTATCCTGTTGCCCGGGTTCATTCCCTTGTGGAAACAACCGGTAATTCGCTGAAGACCGAAGCCCTCACCCGGATGATTGCAGACCTTTTTCAGCAAATACTTGCTCTTTCACCGGTGCTTCCGGAAGAAATTCAGGAAATTGTTTTTTCTATTGAGGATCCGTCCAAACTCAGTGATTTGGTCACTTCCGCTCTGAATCTGAAAGTCTCTGAAAAACAACAAATACTGGAAGAAAACCGCATCACCGAGCGTTTGACCATTCTGGTCAGACTGTTGAAAAAAGAGCTGAAACTGATAGAGCTGAACGCTAAAATTCATGACCGGGTCAGTTCTTCTCTGAATCAGACTCAGCGTGAGTACTATCTCCGTGAGCAAATGAAAGCCATTCAGAATGAATTGGGCGAAGATGAAGAATCCAATCCGGAATTGTCTGAAATCCGGCATAAGATGAATTCTCTGCCTCTCTCAAAGGAGGCCCGGGAAGCCGCAGAAAAAGAATTGGACCGGCTGAAACTTATGCATCCCTCCTCATCGGAATATTCCGTCGGGAGGAATTACCTGGATTGGTTGCTGGGACTTCCCTGGGGAGCAAAGACAGATGCCATGCTGGAACTGAAAAAAGCGGCAGCCATTCTGGATGCAGACCATTACGGCCTTGAAGATGTTAAAAACCGCATACTTGAATTTCTGGCTGTTCTCTCCTTAAATAAAGAGGCAAAAAGTCCCATCCTTTGTTTTGTAGGACCTCCCGGGGTTGGTAAAACCTCTCTGGGGCAATCCATTGCTAAGGCTATGGGGCGGAAATTCATCCGTTTCTCTCTGGGGGGGATGCACGATGAGGCTGAGATCCGCGGTCACCGAAAAACATATATTGGTGCCATGCCCGGGCGGATTATCCAGTATATCCGAAAAATCGGTGTAAAAAACCCTCTCATCATGCTGGATGAGGTGGATAAGGTGGGACAGGATTTCAGGGGGGATCCGTCCAGTGCACTGCTGGAAGTCCTGGATCCGGAACAGAATTTTGATTTCAGGGATAATTACCTGGAAGTCAGCTTCGATCTGTCCAACGTTTTTTTTATAGCAACTGCAAATCAGGAATTTACCATTCCTGATGCTCTGCTGGACAGAATGGAAATAATCCATCTTCCCGGCTATATTACGCCGGAAAAAATCCAGATTGCTAAACGGTTTCTGGTTCCAAGGCAGGTAAAAAGCGCCGGTCTGACAGGTTCTCAGATTCGTTTTACAGCTAAAGCTATAGAAAATATTATAGAAAATTATACGATGGAAGCGGGAGTCCGTAAACTGGAGCAGTACATCAGTCAGATATGCCGGAAAGTCGCCAGAAAAATTGCCGAAGAACCTGGTTCTTCGCGGGTAAACATATCCACCAGGAATCTGGAAACATATCTGGGGCCTCCCCGGGTTTTTAAGGAAGAAGTCCCTCACCGGGATATGACAGGAGTTGCCGTGGGGCTCGCATACACAGAATCCGGCGGGGATGTGTTACCGGTGGAAGCCACCCTGATGAAGGGAACAGGCAGTCAGAAGATGACGGGACAATTAGGGGATGTCATGAAAGAATCGGTCAGTACGGCGATTTCATTTCTCCGGGCCAATGCCGATGTGTATGGCATCAAAACAAACCGATTCCTGGATTATGACATACATCTCCACTTTCCTGCAGCGGCAATTCCCAAAGACGGTCCCTCAGCCGGTGTTACGATTACTACGGCTGTCTTGTCTGTTCTTCTTCGAAAAAAAATCCGTCATGATATCGCGATGACTGGTGAAATCTCTCTTCGGGGAAGAATTCTTCCGGTAGGAGGGGTCCGGGAAAAAGTGACGGCTGCCCGGCGGGCAGGCATCAAACAGGTGATTCTACCGGCTGCCAATAAGGGCGATGTTGTACGTGTTCCGGAAGAAGTGAAAAACGGTATGACCTTTTATTATGTAACCCGTTATGAAGAAATTGAGTCCCTGGTTTTTCACGGAGAGATCAGAAAAGCGAAAAATAAAAAGTCAAAATAACAAAAAGAGAGGTAAGCATGAAACAACGAAAAAGAGTTTTGATTATGGGCGCAGCCGGACGGGATTTTCACAACTTCAATACCTATTACCGGGATAATGAGATGTATGAAGTGGTGGCCTTCACAGCGACTCAGATTCCCGATATCGACGGCAGGAAATATCCTGCGGAACTGGCGGGACACCTGTATCCCGACGGGATTCCCATTTATGATGAAGCCGATCTGGAAGATCTGATTTATAAACATAAAATTGATATTGTTAATTTTGCCTACAGTGATATATCTCATGAAAATGTTATGCACAAAGCATCCCGGGTGAATGCAGCCGGAGCGGATTTTGTCCTCCTGGGAGGCAATAAAACAATGGTTGAATCCACAAAACCGGTGATTGCCATTACAGCTATCCGAACCGGCTGTGGCAAGTCCCAAACAACCCGCCGGGTCATTAAAGCCCTGCATGAAATGGGGAAAAAAGTGGTTTCCATCCGCCATCCCATGCCCTATGGAGATCTGATCAAACAGTCCGTTCAGCGTTTTGCAGAATTGGAAGATCTTGAAAAACATGATTGCACGATTGAAGAGATGGAAGAGTATGAACCTCATATTGCCATGGGTAGTGTAATTTATGCCGGTGTGGATTATGAAAAAATCCTGAGGGAAGCGGAAAAAGAAGCGGATGTGATCCTCTGGGATGGCGGCAATAATGATACGTCTTTTTATAAGGCGGATCTGACAATTACCGTGGTGGATCCTCACAGACCGGGACATGAAACCACCTACTATCCGGGAGAAACAAATCTCCGTCTGGCGGATATTGTGGTAATCAATAAAATTGAAACCGCCAATCCTGAAGATGTGGAAACTGTCCGTCAGGCCGTTCGGGAGATTAATCCCCATGCCCGTATCGTAGATGCAACATCTCCCATTTTTGTGGAAGACGGTAATCTGATTAAAGGGAAACGGGCTTTGGTTGTAGAGGATGGCCCGACATTGACTCATGGTGAAATGCAGTATGGTGCCGGCATGGTGGCAGCTGAAAAGTACGGGGCTTCTGAAGCGGTGGATCCCCGTCCCTTTACAGTGGGAACCATTACCAAGACTTTTGAAAAATACCCGGACATCGGTATTCTTCTTCCGGCGATGGGATATGGTGAACAACAGATGAAGGATCTGGAAAAAACCATCGCCAAAACAGAATGCGATGTGGTAATCATCGGGACTCCCATTGATTTGCGCCGGGTTATCAAAATCAAACAGCCGTCCGTTCGGGTGACGTATGAGCTGCAGGAGATCGGCGAACCCACATTGAAAGAACTTCTCAAGGATTTTATCCGTTGATGCGGTCCAATAAAACAGCAGTCATTGCCCTTGGGGGAAACGCCATTTCCCCCGGGGGTAAAAGCAATATTCATGAGGAGTTTGCCAATACCCGAAAATCCATGGATTTAATGTTGACCTTTATTCGGAACGGATACCGGCTTGTCATTTCCCATGGAAACGGCCCCCAGGTGGGGAATGCCCTTCAGCGTGTGGAACTTTCCCGGGGCATTGTTCCGGAAACACCTCTGGGTGTATTGGTGGCCGACACTCAGGGAAGCATCGGCTATATGATTGAACAATCCCTGCAAAATAAGCTTCACGATGCCGGTATAAAAAAGGAAGTGGTCACGATTATAACTCAGGTTCTTATTGATAAAAACGACCCGGCGTGTACACATCCTACGAAATTTATCGGGCAGTTTTTCACAGAGAAAGAAATTCAGCCTCTGATAAAGAAACACGGCTGGAAAGTCCGGTATGTGGACGGAAAAGGCTGGCGACGCGTGGTGCCGTCACCCCAACCGGTAAAGGTTATCAATTCCCGCCTTATCCG
>JAGGVO010000056.1 GCA_021157965.1 Candidatus Neomarinimicrobiota bacterium | reverse complement strand
TAATAATTATAAGTATAATGATGAATTTTTATCTGACAAGCTTACTAATGAAAAAATACACATATTTAATAATAATATAAATATAAAATATAAAATATATAATAAAATACCACATCATAGGTATTGGTTGTTTTATTTATATTCAAAAGATCCTATTTCGCTCGGTGATAAGACATTGTATGGAATTATTACAGATTATGGACTCACTGATTTTACTCAGGAAAGGGAATTTAAATCAGAATTTTACCATGTTGAAACAGATGATTACTCAAATGATTTAGGAGAACCAATTTTAACTATATAGAAAGAAAGTCTATCATGCATTTCACAATCTTCGGTGGTGGACAGGAAATCGGCGCCAATGCATATTTTTTGGAATGGCATGGTCGGCGTATCTTGCTGGATGCCGGGATGAATCCTGCGGAACAGGGGTATCACAGCCTGGTCCCGGTCGACGAAATCGGTCCACTGGATGCTGTAATGATCAGTCACGGGCATTTTGACCATATCGGCTCTCTGCCCCTGGTATATAAATTGTGTTCACCCCGGCATGTTTTTATACCGGCGGAAGGGTTTGATATTGTCAGACGCATGCTGTGGAATACGGCCAATGTGATCACCCGGTTAGATAAACAATCGAAAGATTATGCTTTTTCCCGGGCCTATGAACGGAATAATATGGATGAGCTTTTTGAAGAGGCTTTACCGGATGCCATGGCCTATGATCAGGAATTCCCGGTGACACCGGAAATTACAGGCCGCTTTTTTAATGCCGGACATGTGCTGGGTTCTGCCGGTATAATTCTTAGTGACGGTGAAAAATCTCTGGTCTATACCGGTGATATTGGTGTGAATCCCCATGGTATCCATCCTGGGATGTCACTTCCTGATTGTCCCCGCCCGGATATCCTTTTGATGGAAGGGACCACAGCCGCTGAGCCATCCTCCTGGGATGAAATGGCATCCAAAAAGGCCTTCTGGCAGGAAATTCGTGATGCTGCCGACCGGAAGGGACAGGTTCTGATCCCGGCTTTTGCCCTGGGACGTACACAGGATATTCTGGCCCTGATCCATGAAGGGAAGTGTCTGGATGACATTCCTGATATTCCTGTTTACGTAAGCGGACTGGGTAATGCCATATCGGAAATCTATGAAAACCGTAGACATGAGCTTCGACCGGAATACAGCCAGACTCCCCTGACCCAAATGGCTATTGCGACAGATTCTCAGCATCTGCTTGATCTTTACCGCAATCATGTTAAGCAAAAACAGACCGCTATTTATATCAGTACCAATGGCATGATGGAACCCTGGACCGGTGCCGCCATGCTGGCCCAACGCATGGTGGAATCACCTAAACACGCCATTCTGTTTACCGGCTACCAGGCTCCCGGGACCCTGGGATATGATGTCCTCAATGCCCCTGTAGATACCCGGCTGGATTTCAGGATGACAAAAGGGAGGCAGGGATTTGCCACTATCCGTACCCCCTATCGGAAAAATTTCAGGTTCAGTGCCCATGCCTCCCGGGATGAACTTATCTCGGTAGTTGAGCATTTTGACCCGAAAGAACTGATTTTGATTCACGGGGACGGAGATGCCCTGCAAGCGTTGAAAAAGTCGTTACCGGCTTCCCGTCCGATCCATATCCCACACAACGGCGACATGGCTGAAATGGGAAAGAATGCCCTTCAATGGTTAAATACCCTTCCGGCCATAATCATGACTGTGGGGACCTCACTTTTAGGGAATTTCAGGCGGGAGTATCCGGATCGGGAAATTACCCTGGAAACAGTCTCTGAATTTTTGAAAAGGCACATCAATGATTCACGGGCTCCTTCAGCAGAAATCCAGACTTGGAGGGAAATGGAAGCAGATGCAGGTGAACGTGTATATCTTTTTGTCAGTGATGATCCGGACGGTGAGTTGTGCGGCCGCGCGCTGGAATCCATCTTTCCCAAGGGGAAAGCACACATGGTCTGCATACCAGGTTTGAAATCTGATTTTCAGTCCTTTCAGCAAGAAGGCTTGCCAAACCTGATCCAGGCACTTATCCGGTTTTATCAACGGCATGAAGGCAAAGTGCGTATTGTGGCAACCGGGGGATATAAAGCCGAAACCGCCATGGTAACCCTTGCCGGATCTGTTTTGGATATTCCCGTTTACTACATTCATGAAGATTTTAAACATGTCATCCGAATGGATCCTTTGCCAATTTCCTGGGATATACAACACTTCAAATCTTACATCCGGGAAATCGAGACGGTTCTTTCAGCCAACACCTTGTCGGCCGGACAAGAGGTCATGGAAACATCTCTCCCGAAAGATTTACATTCCCTTTTTGTCCCGTCACAGGTCATGAATCAGTGGAAACTGACGCCATTGGGGCTTGCCATGCGGGAGAGCATTGTCCGCAGAATTCGTGATGAAAAACGACGCCGCTACCTGGATCCTGATCCGGAAATCCATAACCGGGTCCATCCATGGGGACAGGGGAGGATTTACCTGAAAAGAATACCGGATAGTAGTGTTCGTCTCCTTTTGAATACCCTTTTTGAATGGCGGTCTCATTTCAGGTATGTCACCTATGGCCGTTTACTGCCTAAAAAGGAGGGATTATCAACAGTTATTTTTCACCATGATACACCGGACCGACTGGTCTATCATCTGAAGAGTCCGGCTGGTGGACTCGAAATAGTGGTACATGCCTATCGAGGCAGTGTTAATGATCTGTTGAAGAAACTAGGCAAAACCATTCGCATGTGAGGTTCCTATGGCAAATATTCTCATCAGTCCACTGGGGACGGGCAGTATTGATAAAGAAAATGACCGTTATAAACGTGCAGAATATCGGTTTTTAAAAAATGAGACTAAAGAAACATCATCTTTTGTAACATCTGTTATTACCCGTCATGAGAAAAAATTTGATAGGGTATTTCTGATTGGTACCAATAAATCCATGTGGGATGCCGTGTACGAGTTCTATGCAAAAGAGGTTGATGATTTTGACGAGAGCATCCTGTATGCATATTCAGAAAACCGGGAATTATCAGATAACCGGGAAAGTCTGGATTGGGATTTTACACCTATACACTGTGTTTTGGATGCATATTTAAAGAAAATAGAACCATCTGCAGAGGGAGGATCTGAAGTTTTTCTTATTCGTTATGGATACAATGATGTGCAACTGAAAGAGAATATGGATACACTTATGGTAATTGCCGAAAGACTGAAAGACGGGGATCAAATCTATTTGGATATTACACACTCTTTCAGATCCATTCCCTTCTTTGTACTGGCCTTGATTAATTATATTCAAACACTTAAAAATGTTCGGCTAAAAACGATGTATTATGGAATGCTTGATGTGATTCACGAATTGGGTTATGCCCCCATTGTGGATTTAAAGCAAATAGTAGAGATAAATCAATGGAGTGATGCTGTCAGCAGTTTCATCCGTTACGGAGACGGGTATGAATTAGCAGAAATTATAAAACCATTGAATATATCTTTCTCTAAAAGTCTGAAAAAAATGTCTGATGCTTTATGCTTCAATTTTATTGGGCATTTCAAAAGTAATATTCCATCACTTTTAAAAGGGAGTGAACAATTAAGAAATCATGCAATATTTAGGTATTTCAAACCTCAGTTTGACGGATTTGTATCCATATTTAATGAGGATGATACCGTGGAGATTTCTTTGAATACAGCAGAATGGCTGATACATCACCGAAGATATGGGTTGGCCCTTTTATGTATTAAGGAGGCGGCTTTACAACTCTTTTATAAAGTGTATCAAAAAAAATCTAATAAATATAACTCTAAAATTGTATCCATCCTTTTTCAAAATCGTTTTAAGTATAAGGATAAAGTACCTCAAGAAAGTTGGGCAGATTTAATTCAAAATGTTAAACGTATGAATTGTTATAGAATCAGTACAGCTCATCCGAATTCAGGTACCAGATATAGAATGGATCAAATCAAATCAGTTTGTATGGATACCATTTTATGTATAAGAAGAGCCAATAGGGAAGAACTTTGGCATGAGTTCAGACAATATATTCATTGGGAAAATCTTGAAGATGATTTTAAAAATAGTGAAAGGAGGAACCATTGAATACAATGAAATCCTATCAGCCCGTACGAAATACATTAATATGCACTGTTGGGACCAGTCTGTTTTACGCAAACCTGAAAACTTTATCTGAAGACACAAAAAATAAACCGAAGAACTGGAAAAACATCAAATCGTATTTTAAAAATAACAAGTGGGAAGCTTTATCCAAAGAATTAGTACAGATTGATCCAACGCAACGCTTATGTGGAGCTGAAATCAATACAATTGAAGAAGTAAGAAAAAAGAAATCCATACAACTGGAAAACATCTTTTTTCTTGTTTCAGATACTGAAGACGGCCGGAGCACCGGAAGGGTATTAAAGCACTATTTTGAAAATAGACAAGATTTAAATTTAAATCAGATCGATTTTGAAGTCGTCGATGATTTAGATGATAAGGATCCGAAAAAATTCAGAACAGTGGGGTTGAAAAATCTGGTAAGAAAAATTGGAGCTTATATTAATAGAATCGGGACTCAAAATATTGCTATTGATGCGACGGGGGGATACAAAGCACAGATAGCCGTCGCCCTTTTAATTGGGCAAGCTTTGGATATTCCTGTCTTTTATAAACACGAACGGTTTACAGAGATCATTGATTTTCCGCCTTTACCGGTCATGATGGACTATGACATTTTAGGTAGGAATGCTGCGCTTTTTCATGATATGGAAGCCGGTGTCATGTTTACGCAGAGAGAACTGGGTGAAATGGAGGATAAGTTAACACTGTTTTTTACAGATGTAGATATTGACGGAGAAACGTTTTACGAGTTGCATGCAATAGGATATATCTATTTATTCTCTTTCCGACAGCGATTCAATTATATTCCTGATTTAAAATCTCTTGATCCAAGTGAGCGCAAAGAACCTACATTTGGAAATGGTCATCATTTTCCATCGGGTTTTAAACCTTTTGTCCAAAAAGTGTGGAATGAAAATAAGTGGATACAAACCTGCTGGACAATTCCTTATGCCGGACAAAAAGGGATAGATGGCATTAGTTTTGAAGTTCATAAAGATAACTCAGATCATGATATACTAATCGGCTCATTCAAAACGAATAATTTTGGTGCCCGGTTTCAGATTCATTTATCGGATAACCGGAGAGAGAGTTTAAACTGGGCGGCAGATTATTTAAACAGGGAATACCGACAGAAAAAAAAATAAACAAATTCATGAAAGTATTGTTTGAGAAGAAAATATTGAATAGTTTTATGTGAAATACTTTTTTGCTGAGGGAAAATTATTTTCACCGTAACTGCTCATTGACAATAAGGGATTGATAATCAACGGGTTACAGGGATCAAAAGCGTGCAAAACGGGCCAAAAACGGGGCAAAAAGTGATGTTTCAC
>JAGGVO010000055.1 GCA_021157965.1 Candidatus Neomarinimicrobiota bacterium | reverse complement strand
CCGTATTCAATTAATAGTTTCATTAGCTCTTTAATCACTTTTTTCCAGGCTCATTGTTTTTCATTTGTTCTTTACCTGAATTTGAAAAACTTTGAGCCTTTTTACAGAAAGAAAATTACACTACCGGATGAGGGATAAGGATGTATTCACCGCCGTATGGAACAGCAAGGCAGTAAATAAGTTCTTATTTGACTGAAGATAAAAATGAGTTATGAGAAGACTGAAACACTACCCCTTTTTACTTAAAAAAAATTACTCTACCACCCAAAAAGTGATAATATATTCCCTCTTGCATTTATCAAAATAAACTATCAATATATAGTTAATTAGAAAAATGAGAGCCTTTTTCTGGAAGGTTATAATATCACTTGACTTAAGCCGGATTCACAAATCACGAGTTGCGTATTTGTCGGGTTGAGTGAAGTGATAAAAGGAGGCAGGAAACGAGAGTCAGAAGAAAGTGATGCTTAACGGTTGGATTCAGGAATAAATAAAATGAAGATTGGGAATCGATATAAACAATGTATCTTATTTTGCAAAATCTGACCACAATGCTCTGTGTTGTGACCGAAAATGTCGCAACAAAGCCTGTCCGGAAAAAAATAGAATGGAGACGGAAGCATTACGACAAGAATTTTCATTCTTTTTGCATAGAGCTTTTAATAATTCAGTTTTTTTCTATTTTACACAACGTATAGGAAGCATGTAAAGAATAAAAGATGACTTACAAAATGATAGGCAATGAACGAGAGATAGACGTAAGAAAATTATTCTTGTTTCCGGGCTCTGTCCCTAACGATGTTTAAAAATTGTATAAATTATGGAGAAAGCATCTAAAAAATATAAGGCCTGCCGGTAAGTCTCCACAAACTTTAACCCTCTTCCAACATTGTTTGACAATTTGAAATGGCTGAGGTACATAGCGAGGAGGAAGATGAATATTAGAAAAGAGGCCTTTATATTTATAATTATTCTTATAAGTTTGGGCGTGTTTCCAGCTTACAGTGGCGAGATAGATTCGTTGAAAAACCGGTTGGAAAGTTTGTCCGATCAGGAGAAAATCGTTGTATTAAATAAGTTGGCGGGAGCCTACTGGGAATTAACGCCCAATGAGAGAATTGCGTTTGCGGAACAGGCTGTTGATTTATCGGAAGAATTCCATGATTATAAATCCAAAGCCGATGCTTTCAATCATCTGGGAGTTGCTTATAATAATCTGGGCGACAGCCCTAAATCCATGGATTATTTCCTGAAGGCTTTAAAAATCATGGAACAAATCGATGATAAAAGCGGAATTGCAGATTCTTATTTAAATATCGGTCAGGCAAATTTCTACCTTAACAATTTTGATAAAGCGCTGGAATATTTTCAGAAGAATTTAAACTTGAGATCTCAAATCGGTGATAAAAAAAATATTTCTCAGGCACTGAACACAATCGGGAATGTAATGAGTAAAATGGGAAAATATGATAAAGCATTGGATTATTATTTCAAGGCTTTGAAAATTAGCAATGAAATCAATGACAAAATGGGTATTTCCCAGTTATATAATAACATCGGAAACGTATATCTAGAGTCTGGTGAAGTAAACCGCGTTTTGGAATATCGCTTGAAATCATTGCAGATTGTTCGGGAACTTGGTGATAAGTGGGAAATTGCTCTTATCACCTATAATATTGCCGAATATTTTCTATTAAACAAAGAGCCGGAAAAAGCCTATCCATATATTCTGGAATCTCAAAAATTAGCAAAATATCTTGAAAATAAAGGACTGATTAGAGATAATTTGTATAATTTTTCATTGTATTACGAATTAAAAGGAGATTATCAAAAGGCACTCAAATATCAGAGAGATTATGCTGAATTAACGAAAAATCTCTTTTCTGAAGAACTCTTCGAAAAAATCACAGAAATGCAAATAAAATATGAAACCGAGAAAAAGGAAATAGAAAATCAAACCTATAAGCTGCAGTTGGAAAAAGCGCGGTCATTGAGATTGCGGCTTATCATAGGTTTATTGATTATTCTGATAATTGCTTTTTTTATTTATTATCGCTATTGGGTAAAGAAAAAAACGAATCTATTGTTAGAAGGTTTAGTGATGGAACGGACGCGGGAGTTGCAACAAAAAATCAATGAACTTAAACAAACAAAAACAGATCTTCAGAAAAATGAACAATTTCTGACTCTTTTAATTGAGAGCGTTCAAGACGGCGTCAGCGTTCTGAATCCGGACATGACCATTCGGCTTGTCAACGGGGTGATGAAGCGGTGGTATGCGAAAAACCTGCCGTTGGAAGGTAAACTTTGCTATCAGGTTTATCATAATTCCGACAAACCGTGCGATCCCTGCCCGGCAAGTCGTTGCTTAAAATCCGGGCAAACTGAGTATGATATTGTTCCAGGTCTTCCCGGTTCGCCTGTAGAATATATTGAACTTTTTAGTTATCCCATGAAAGATCGGAATTCAGGTGAAATAACCGGTGTGGTTGAATTTGTCAAAGACATCACCGAACGCAGGCAGGCGGAAAACCAAATCCGCAAGAACCTTAAAGAAAAAGAAGTGTTGCTGAAAGAAATTCACCACCGTGTAAAAAATAACCTGAATATCATAATTAGCCTGCTCAACTTGCAAGCCAGGCACATCAATACAAAACAACAGGCTCTGGATGCTTTCAAAGAGAGTAAAAATCGTATTTATGCCATGTCCATGGTTCATGAAAAGCTCTATCAATCCGATTTGTACGCGGAAATTTATATTAAAGATTATATAGAAACATTTGCCCGATACCTGATGGGTATCTATGCTTCTCCGACCATGAAAATCGATCAACAAATATCTGTTGATGACCTTTCGATAGATATCAACATTGCGATACCCTGTGGTTTAATTCTGAATGAATTGATAACCAACGCATTAAAGCATGCATGGACGGGGCGTTCGAAGGGCAAATTAAAAATTTCATTTTGCCGGTTAAAAAATAAGCAATACGAAATGATTGTGGAAGACGATGGCAAAGGACTGCCCGGCAAGATTGATTTCACCAATCCGGATTCCATGGGACTTCAATTGATTACAATATTAACTAAACAAATTGATGGTGTTCTAACTGTGCATCGTCAAAATGGAAGCCGTTTTCAAATTGTATTTCCAGTGAGTAAGAGTGAAGAAGAATAACACGAAAATAATAATTGTTTCAACGGCTAAAAAAACTGTTCGCAGGGCATTCAGTTGTTATTCAGATATTATCCTGATTTATTGTGAGCTGTAATTTATGTCGGTACCGGTAACAGTCTGGATCCCGACACATATCCGGAGCAGTTCACTCTTTCCCGGAATTATCCCAATCCTTTCAATGCCTCGACGACGATTAAGTACACCCTGTTTCATCAGGCTTTTGTGGAATTAACGGTGTTATAACACACCGGGGAATCAGATATCCACCCCGGTCCGCGACCGGGAATCCATACGGTGCGCTTTAGCGGAGAATCCCTTGCCTCGGGTGTGTATACGTACATCCTGAAAGCAGACGGGAAAGTGATTGATAAACATAAAATGATCCTGGTAAAATAGAATCCTCAAAAGAAATTCAAACAATTCACTCAGTAAATAAGAGCTGCAAATAGTATTTTTTTCGCTAAAGTCATATTTTACCCGTGTATCTTCCTTCGGTACATGGTTTTTCATCATACTTTTTAGCTTGATTGGAAAAGAGTTTTTCGTTCTTTTAGGATAACAACAGCCGTGACAAATATGTAAAAAAGTGTCATGAACGTGAAAGCCTGCTGGTTTCCGCCGGAATTTTGTTCGATGGGCGGGAAGAGGGATAAGGATGTATTCACCGCCGTATGGAACAGCAAGGCTGTAAATAAGTTCTTATTTGACTGAAGATAAAAATGAGTTATGAGAAGACTGAAACACAAGGTCAGTATGATGAAAAGTCCAAAATTCATGTATGACTGGCTCAGGGTGGAAATATAAAACAGGGGAAAATGCCAGATTCCCCATATTAGTCCCAGAATCAAACCTGCCCATATCGGGCTCCATTTTTTCAGAAGCCGGGGGAGGGCAAATCCCCGCCAGCCGAATTCTTCCTGGACGGAGCCTCCGAGGAAAAACATAAAGAGAAAAACCGGAAGAATAGTAAGCGGGCTGTTTAAAAGGGTTACATCAGGACGAAACGAGGACAGCATCATGTTTAACCGAACAGAAAGTCCGGCCAGAACTACTGGCAGAAGGAGGATCAGTAACCAGTGATACAGGGACAGGCGAAGATTAAAACCGGAGCGGAGGAGTCTTTTTATGCCGGTCCACCCGTCTTTTCTCCCGGTCAGCCATAAGGCAGAGACCAGAGGCCCGTGGGCACCGATCCCCACGAGAATGATTTTATTAACAGGAAGTGCGAAAAAACCAAAAGATGCCAGGACGGCAATCAGCCAGAAGGACCATGAAAAGAGGAAGGTGATGATAAAAAAAGAGATCAGGGTTTGTTTCGAATTGCAGTGACTATTTGTCATGTAATCCCTTTGCTGTGTGATAATTCAATGATGGTGATCCCGCGGTTTTTCTCGTCGTTTTTCAGTTCCGGATACCGGGTTAGGAGGATATGTCCCTGCTTTGTGGAAATTCTCAATAATTCACCGGGAATGAAGCCCCTGATTCTCCCTTTCTGGTAAGCTTCCCGGAGATACCGGTGACAGGCATTTCGGATATCCCCGCCAACCCCGGACGAACCATATCCGTGAATGATTCGGGCCAGGCAGACACCGGCACTGATGGCATAATTCAGCTCCCGTTCCAGCTTGATCAGGGACTCCTCCACGGTCGGCATACCCTCTTCAAGATTGATCGTACGGATTATTTCCCTGCTTCGGGCCCGCGAATTTCCGGATTGGATACACTCACAATAAGGACACCGGTGATAATGATCCGGAATAGGATTACCACATACCTCGCATAGTTTCATATCGGAATTTAGGATGGAATGAGGAAGATAGGAAGAGCGGATAACCCCGGACTTCCGTCCGGGGCAAAAAATGTTTTTCCTGGTCAGATGTTTTATTAAATTTCAAGTCCTTCATAATCAATCATGCCATATACGAGAGGGAAAAACATGTGGAATCTTAAAACAGAAAATGGAAGTACCGGCAGGTTACTTCAGTTGGTTTTTGGATACTTTTTCTTTTATGTCATTACAGGTCTGAGTGTCAAGTATTTTCAGAATATCGCCGGAATGCACAGCATGGAGTATCTGGTGTACAGTACCGCCAGCTCCACGCTTGTGGCAACGTCGGTTGTTCTTGTACTCCGCTGGTATAAGCTTCAGTCCATTCGCTTAACTACGTGGGGACCGTTTACATTCCCGTCAGAGTTGCTTTACATCATTCCTTCCGGTGTGATGACCGCCGTGGTTGTCCCCACAACGACCCTGATGTACAGTTTCAAGGGGATTTCCGTCATGGTGGCTATGACCGTCATGCGGGGGTCGGTTATTATTATCGGCCGGATTGTGGATGCCATCCAGATCAAGAAGGGCATCCTGAATAAAAAGGTCTATCTGGAAGAAAACATGGGTGTGGTTTTTGCCGTGATTGCCGTTGGGCTCAAGGTTTTGACCGGCGGTCGGGATGGTGGAGCCAACCCCCTGACCAGTGTTCCGGTGATGGTAATCTTTTTCAGCTATATCACTGCCTATACCATCCGCATTTACCTCATGAATTATTACAAGAATACCCGCCCCAAAGACAGTCGGGTGGATAACAATAAAGCTTTTTTTGCCATAGAACAAATCGCCTCCACACTGACAATTTGGATTGTGGCTCTTGTTATTTTACTCCTGGCCACCAAGAACGGCTGGAGCGGTGAGCGGATTACTCCCTATGTCAAATCCTTTACTCATCCGGTCCCGGGGTTTGGATGGGTGATGTTTTGGGGATGTGCTTTCGGGATTGTGGCTTTTTTCTCTGTCTTTCTTTTCATGTTCAAAGGAAGAACCGCCACTTTTGCCGGACTGGTAAACCGGCTCACTTCTCTCATCGCCGGAACGACCTCCACATTGCTCTTTGCCCTGTTCTGGGGCGGAAGATGGCCGTCTGTGGTAGACTGGATCAGTCTGTTCTTTATCTTTGTAGCTGTCTGGTTTATGACGAAAGCTGAACGAAAGCGCATTGCCGAACTGAAAATAAAACATGAAATCTGAGGTTTATAATGAGTAAAAATCATTTTGATGTGATTATCCTGATGGGCCGCCCTGCTGCCGGGAAGTCCGAAGTGATCGATTACCTGAAAAAAACGCCGGTAGAAGAACGGCTGAAACGCTTTCATATCAATCATTTTGAGGAAATTGACGATTTCCCCATGTTGTGGACATGGTTTGAAGAAGATGCTATCCTGGAAAAAATCATGAATAAACCCCGAATGCATTCGGATAAAGAAGGATATTTTTTCTATCAGTATCAATGGGATCTCCTGATTGAACGGATTTCACTGGAGTATGACAAGCGTTTGAGAGATGCAAATTATCATGACAAAATGACAACAATCATCGAATTCAGCCGGGGCTCGGAACACGGCGGCTACCAATCCGCCTTTCAGCATCTTTCAGAAAAAATCCTGAAAAAGGCGGCCATCCTTTATATTGACGTTCCCTTTGAGGAATCCCTCCGGAAAAACCGGAAGCGCTTCAATCCCGACCGCCCAGATTCCATCCTTGAGCACGGACTTCCGGATGAAAAACTGAAAAAAATGTACTACGAAGTGGACTGGGAGACTTTTAAAGGGGATGATCCCGAATATATCCAGGTCCGCGGAATTTCCGTGCCCTATGTGGTTTTTCATAATATGCCTTCACAGACCGATGACCCGGAACTTCTGGGCCCTGCACTGGATAAGCTTTTCAGTCGCCTGTGGGAGATCCGGAATTCATAATCAGTTCTTTCATTACATGTGAATATCATCAATGCGGCCGGCCTTGTTCCGGCCGTTTTTGTTTTTCTTTCTCTTTTGATTCACAGGGAAAGTCTCTTTAAATTTTCTCAGTAAATATCAGGACTTTATCATTCCTGTACATTATCTGCGCGCTGACTTAAAACAATAAGGAGTAACGATATGGATCCTTCAAAACGGCTGATATCACTGGATGCCTTTCGCGGGCTGGTTATTGCTTTTATGATTACGGTGAACACACCCGGAAGCTGGAGACAGATTTATGCCCCCCTGCGCCATGCTTCGTGGCATGGATGTACACCCACAGACCTTGTTTTCCCCTTTTTCCTCTTTATTGTCGGGGTCGCCATGTGGTTTTCATTCCGCAAATACGATCATGCCGCTACTCCGGAAGCCATTAAAAAAGTTCTGAAACGCACAGCCCTCATTTTTATTATCGGTGTTCTTTTAAATGCCTATCCCTTTATCCGTTTTAACCCGGAACTGACTTTCGGACAGGAATTGGCCGAATATTACGGAAATTTGCGCATCATGGGTGTATTACAACGCATTGCCCTGGCTTACGGGATTGCATCCCTCCTTGTTCTGAAATTCAAACGGAAAACCTGGCTCTGGACCGGTGCGGGGATTCTGGTTGCTTACTGGCTTCTCATGCGCTGGCTCGGTGGGCCCGAACCCTTTTCACTGGCGGATAATTTCGCCCGGAAAGTGGATTTGTTTTTCTTCGGAGAAAGCCATGTGTATAAAGGCTTCGGTATCCCCTTTGACCCGGAGGGATTGTTCAGCACCCTGCCGGCCATTGTGACCGTCCTGATTGGATATGAAACCGGGCGCATGATTACCCGGGCAAAGTCCCGACCGGAGCTGGTCAATGACCTGTACCTGTATGGTGCTGCCGCCCTTTTTGCAGGCTATGTGTGGGGACAGTTTTTCCCCATCAACAAACCCATCTGGACCAGCTCGTATGTTCTGTATACAGGCGGACTTGCCATGATGGTTCTGGCGCTCTTTATCCTTATCATTGATGTGAAAGGGTACCGGAAATGGACCTACCCTTTACGGGTTTTTGGGATGAATCCCCTGTTCCTATTTATTTTGTCTGTCTTTTGGGTGAAAACACTCTCCCGAATTGTCCGGTGGACTTCGGAAGACGGTACCGTGATGACAGGCCTTCGGTGGATTTATCAGTCAATCTGTGTCCCCCTGTTAGGAGATAGTCCAAACGGATCCCTGCTTTTTGCCCTTATGCATATTTTCATATACTGGCTCATCCTGCGGGAACTCTATAAACGGAAGATTTACATTAAAATTTAAAGGAGGTAATCATGAGAAAAATACTTGCGATAACACTTCTGATTGTATTTGCAGCCGGATGTGTTTCAGCGGGAAAACCGGTGGTAAAACCGGGGATCGAGGTTCTGAAAGACCGTGGATTTGATGTACTGAAAGGAAAACGGGTCGGACTGCTGACAAATCCCACCGGCGTCGACAGAAACCTGAAATCCACCATTGATATTCTCTGGGAAGCCTCCGAAGTAAATCTAGTGGCTTTATATGGCCCCGAACACGGCGTCCGCGGGGATTTTGATGCCGGGGATTATGTGGGCAATTATATAGATGAACAGACGGGACTCCCGGTTTATTCCCTCTATGGGAAGACCCGCATCCCTACACCGGACATGCTGGAAAATGTGGATGTTATTGTCTATGATATTCAGGATATTGGCTGCCGATCTTATACCTATATCAGCAGTATGGGTAATATTATGGCTGCTGCCGCTGAAAATGACATTGAAATTGTGGTGCTGGACCGTCCCAATCCCCTGACGGGAAATAAAATTGAAGGGAATGTGGCGGAGGAAGGTTTTTTCTCTTTTGTCAGTGCATATCCTATTCCTTATGTATATGGACTCACACCCGGTGAACTCGCCACGATGATCAACGAGGAAGGCTGGTTGGATACAGATAAAAAATGCAAGTTGACGGTTATCCCCATGGGAGGCTGGAAACGGAATATGACCTTTGAAGATACAGGGCTCCCCTGGGTTCCCACATCCCCCCACATACCTCATGCCTATTCAGCTGCCTATTATGTTGCGACAGGAATTCTGGGTGAACTGAAAGTGGTGGACGAAGGTGTGGGATACACCCTTCCTTTTCAATTGTATGGTGCCGAATGGATTAATAATCCCTTTGAACTGGCAAAACGCATGAATGCCCTGGGAATCGAAGGTATGAAATTCCGTCCCATTGTTTATAAACCATTTTACCGGACCTATCAGGGGAAAACAATGAAAGGCGTTCAACTGCACATTGCGGATTTTGAGAAAACAGAACTTATGTATGTACAGTTCCGCTTTATGGAAGTCCTCCACAAAATGTATCCTGATATGGATATCTTCAGTATCAATCCCCACCGCCTGGCTATGTTTGACAAAGTTTGCGGGACAGATGAAATCCGGAAGAAATTCACTGAAAGATACCGCTTTGAAGATATTAAACCGATTCTGGAAAAAGATGTGGAATCTTTCCGGAACTTGTCGAAAAAATATTATCTGTACCGGTAGTGAAAAGAGGCTTTCAAGCCATTTGAACGATTCAAAGTTTTGTCAGAAGGGTTTTTGCATTGCGCCTGGAACAAACCCGGGTGTCATAGCATGAACTTTACCGGATTAAAAGAAGCCGGGTCCAATGAATATTGGGAAAAACTATTCTCTACCCTCCCGGGGAGCTGGATACCCGGACGGGTTATTACAACGCATAAAAAGCGATATCTTATAAAAACCCCCGGTGGACTTGTGGAAGGTGACCTTTCGGGTCGCGTGAAACACAGGGCCACATCGCCGCTTGATTTGCCCGTTGTGGGGGATTGGGTGGCGGTTTCAGGAGACGGGAATCAGGTGCTGATTCGCCGGGTTTTACCAAGAAAATCCGTCCTGACACGGAAAACCGCCGGCCGCACTTCTGAAAAGCAGGTCCTGACGGCCAATGTGGATGTGGCTTTTATTGTTCAGGCATTGGACAGGGACTATAATCTGAATAGACTGGAACGATATATGACCGTAGTATATAGCGGAAATATCACACCTGCTGTTGTTTTAAATAAAGCGGATATGTTAAAAGATGAAGAGCCCCGATTCTTTTTTAATGCGGTGAAAAACCGGTTTCCGGAGACGGCTGTGTTTTCTGCCTCTGCCCTCAACGGAAAAGGTGTCGATGAAATCCGTGCTTTTTTAAAACCGGGACTCACCTTTTGCCTTGTGGGATCTTCGGGTGTGGGAAAATCCACCCTCATCAATGCTATTGCCGGTGAAAATCTGGCCGAAACGGGTGATATAAGCCGGGCCACCGCAAAGGGAATACACGTTACCACCCGGCGACAGCTTCATATTTTAAAAAACAAGGCGATTTTAATCGATATGCCGGGACTTCGGGAAATCGGTATCGCCGATGCGGAAGAAGGTCTTAAAAAAACTTTTACCCGGATCATCCAATTGGCGGAAGAATGCCGCTTTGATGACTGTACCCATACCCGTGAACCGGACTGCGCCGTGAAAAAAGCTGTAGATGACAAAATACTTGATGCACGGCAATACGAAAATTATATCAACCTGCGGCAGGAATATGAATACTATATTCGGCAGGTGGCGGAGAAAGCCTGGAAAACAACCCGGAAATAAAGGCGAAGGGGAAAGATGATGAAAAAATATTGGGGACCGATTCTGGTTTTTATTTTTCTCGTTCTGACAATTCTCATGAACCTGTTGGCATGGAGCTCAAGCTTCAACACGATGATATCCCCCCTGGTTCGCATTATGATAATGCTGGCGCTCCTGATGATACTCATCGTTGTGACAGTCATATTTATCCGGAGAATCCGTGAAATAAAAAAGGAGGAAAAAGATGATCTTAGTCAATACTGAAACCATCCAGGGAAAAAAAATAGAACATTTGGGGCTTGTTAAAGGATCCTGCATAAGGGCCAAACATCTGGGGCATGATATTGCCAACGGCATAAAAGCCATGTTTGGAGGTGAACTGACCAGTTATTCGGAGATGATTAATGAAGCACGGGCTGTAGCCACCAAACGGATGGTGGAAAATGCAGGTGAAATGGAAGCTGATGCTGTAGTGAATATTCGCTATTCATCAACGGCTGTTAAAGCCGGATCGGCAGAAGTCATGGTTTACGGGACAGCCGTTAAGTTTGTGAAGTGACCATGAAAATTGCCCTTGTGCAAATGGCAATCGGAGAAGACATCCGGGAAAACCTGAACCGGGCGGAAGACCTGTGTTCGGAAGCCATGGCCGGAGGAGCGGATGTGCTTGTATTTCCCGAACTTTTTTCTACAGGGTTTCCAGCGGACAAAGCGACAGCCGCCGCACCGGTATGGGGACCCGAGACACGAAAGACTTTATCTGCGCTTGCGGTGAAGCATGGAGTGTCCATCATGGCAGGGTGCGGGGATGAAGCATCCGGAGGAAAAATGTACAATATGGCCCTGGTCTATACACCTGATGGATTGTGTCAAACAGAATATCGCAAAATACATCTCTTTATCTACGGGCACGAAGAAAAGTATGTTGTTCCAGGTACGGAACCAGTCATTTTCCGTCTTCAGGGATATCCAACTTCCCTGTTCATCTGCTATGATTTGCGCTTCTCCGGAGAATTCAGGCAGGTTGCGCCACATGTGGTCATGATGTGTGTCATTGCCAACTGGCCGGAACAACGGAGAGATCACTGGATGTGCCTGTTGAAGGCCAGAGCAATCGAAAACCAGTGCTGGGTTATAGGTGTGAACAGGGTCGGTATGGACAGTTCAGGGTTCCGGTACAGCGGTGATTCCATGGCTGTAGACCCTTTGGGAAAGGTAGTGTGCCATATGAATGAGGTGGAAGGTGTAGAAATTGTCGAAATAAATCCAGAAAAAAGCTCTTCTATACGTGCAATGTATCCATTCCTTTCAGAATAAAAGAGTTTATTAAATTAAAAGCAAAGAACAAGCTCAGACCAGCAGATTTTAGTTGTATGATCACACGATGAATTCAGAAGGCTTTTATTGTTGGAAAATTTATACATTATTTTGTATTTTTTGATGCACCAATTTAAAGGTATGTTAATGCATGATAAGGAAAATCACAGAAAATATATTTTCCGCAATTTTTTTATTGTACTGTTTTTTTTAATTCTTTTACTCCCGTTTAATCGTGTCCTTCTGGCACAAAGTGCTCAAATAGACAGTCTTCAGCAAGTATTGAAACACACAGAAGATGATTCAAGCCGGGCGGAAATTATGCTGGCAATCGGGTCAGTTTATGAACGGGCAGATCTTCACCAATCCATTGAATATGCTAAAGAAGCGCTGGAACTTTTCACGGGCATCCATAATGATTACGGGCGCGGAAAAGCCTTCAATATGATCGGTTATTACAACTGGTTACTTGGTTTTTTTAAAGAATCAGTAGACTATTATTCTGAAGCCCTTGCAATATTCCGGGAATTAGATTTGCCCTATTGGATAGCTCGTGTGGCAAATAATCTGGGAGCGGTTTATTGGGGACTGAGTGATTATAACGGAGCCCTGGAATTATATAAGGAATCACTGGCCATTCGTACTGAATTGGGACACCCGAGAAGCATGGCCCTCATCATCAACAATATCGGCTTGGTTTACCAGGAATGGCAGTTGTTTGATGAAGCTCTTGCATACCACCGCAAAGCTTTGGCATTGGCCGAAGAAACAGACTTTCTTTTTGCCAGGGCCTATTCTTACCATAATCTGGGTCTTTGTTTTGAAGCATTAGGAGAATTAGAACGGGCTCTCGATGCCTACAGGAAAGCGTATGATGATTATCTTGAAGATGTGGGCGAAGGCGGTGCCACATCTTTGGCCCTGCGGAGTATGGGGGACATTTATTATAAAAAAGGGGATTTGAATAAGGCAACAGTCTATTATCGCCAGGCCCTGAAGGATGGGCAAAAAGTGAAAAATTTATTCCGGATGGCCTATGCCCAGTACTCTCTGGGGAAAACCTATGCGGAAACGGGCCGGGTCGACTCGGCGCGCTACTATATCGCCACCAGCCTGAACACATCCCGTGAGATGGGATATGATAAGGTAACCCGGGACAACTACTACCTGTTATCCCGCCTGGAAGAGGAATCAGGGAATCTGAATAAGGCCCTGGATTACTTCAAAATCGCCGCCTCGGTGAACGATTCCATTTTTAACAAGGAAAAGATTGCCAAATTCACGGAACTTCAGATCCGCTACAATATGGAGAAACAGAATCGGGAGAATGAACTGCTCCGCCAGAAGAACGAAATACAGAGCTTACAGATCCGCAAAGAACGGGTTATCCGTATCTCCCTGATCGCCGGATCGGTGTTTGCGCTTGTCATCTTGTTTTTTATCTTTTATCAAAGCCGTATACTGAAGCGGACGAACATCGCTTTGGAGCGTCAGAACGCAGAGATTCTGAAGATGAATGAAGAAAAAGAGGATCTGATCCGGCGACTTGAAAAGGAGAACGAAGAACGCCGGCGTGCGGAGAAACAGATTGCTATACTTTTGCAGGATAAAGAACTGCTATTGAAAGAGGTACACCACCGAATCAAGAATAATATGAACACGATCAAAAGCCTCTTGTCGTTGCAGGCCAAAACAATAAAGAATGCAAAAGCGGCGGAAGTGCTGAAGGATGCCGGTTCACGGATCCGGAGTATGGGACTCCTGTACGACAAGATCTATCGGTCTGAGAATATCCGGACATTGTCAGCTCGTGAATATATCCCCAATCTTGTGGAAGAGATCGCAGCCGTGTTCCCCAATCGTGAGAAAGTGCAGATCGAGACGGAAATAGAGGATATTATGTTACCGGTGGATATTTTATCACCTTTGGGGATTATCACGACAGAACTTGTAACCAACGCCATGAAATACGGGTTTGAATCGGAGAAAGAGGGGTTGCTACAGATCCGGTTTCGCCGGATAAACGGGAAGGCGGAGTATGTGATCCGGAACAACGGGAAACGTCTGCCGGAGGATTTTTCCATTGAGAAATCTCAGGGGTTTGGTCTTCGGCTTGTTTCCATGCTTACCCAGCAGTTGAACGGTACCCTGAAAATTTGTACGCATGAAGAAACCCAATTTGAAATAAGTTTTCCACTACCCTGAATTAAGTAAATATTAAGCATCCGGATTTCAATTTCTATATCAAAGAATTAAAACACAATCAACAGTTCAGGCAATTCAGAATTCAATTCAAAATTCAGAACTTAGAATTCAGAATTATTCTTTATATTTCGCCAGAAACCAAAGGAGTTTGTGAATGCAAAGAAAAGTTTCTCTGACAGGTATTAAGCCTACGGGTATTCCTCATATAGGTAATTATTTTGGTGCTATCCGGCCGGCATTGGAACTGGCAAAGGAGTACGAAGCCCGCTATTTCATCGCTGATTATCATGCTTTGAATTCCATAAAGGATCCGGTCCATTTAAAAGAGATGGTATATGAAGTTGCGGCGGCCTGGCTTGCGGCCGGACTCGATCCCGAAAAGGTCCTTTTCTACCGCCAGTCCGATGTGCCGGAAACCTTTGATTTAACGACCATCCTCATGGCATTCACTCCCAAGGGACTCATGAACCGGGCTCATGCGTATAAGGCGTCCGTTCAGGAAAATGAAGCGGCAGGCAAGGATCCCGATGACGGCATTAATATGGGATTATACACCTATCCCGTGCTCATGGCGGCGGATATCCTGCTTTTTGATACCAATGTGGTTCCGGTGGGAAAAGACCAGAAACAACATGTTGAAATGACGGCGGATATAGCTCAAAGTGTGAATCATACCTACGGGAAAGAACTTCTGGTTGTTCCGGAAGCCATGATCAGCGAATCAGCCCAGACAGTCGTGGGCATGGATGGACGGAAAATGAGCAAGAGTTACAACAATACCATTTCCCTCTTTTTGCCTCAGAAAAAACTCCGGAAAACCGTCATGAAAATTGTGACCAATTCCCAGGGGATTGAAGAACCGAAAAATCCGGACACGTGCAGTATCTTTGCCTTATATAAGCTGTTTGCCACACCGGAGCAGCAGGAAAAACTGGCCGCGCGCTACCGGGCCGGCGGCATGGGATGGGGTGAGGCAAAACAGGAACTCTTTGAAGTGATGGATGCCTGTTTGAAGCCCATGCGGGAAAAGTATTTCTCCATTATGGAAAACAAGGATGAGATCGACCGGATACTGAAAAAGGGATCGGAAAAAGCCCGGCAGATTGCATCCCGCACCGTGGCACGAATCCGCAAAGCCATTGGTGTAAACACCTTTTATATGTGAGTACTGAATGCCCCTGGAAAATTACAACATCGAGCTGGATGTTTTTGAAGGCCCCATGGACCTGTTGCTTTATTTCATCAAGCGTGATGAAATCAACATCTATGATATTCCCATTGCCAGAATCACGCGGGAGTACTTAGAATATCTGGATTTGATGCAGACCCTGAACCTGCGGGTTGCCGGGGAATTTGTCGCCATGGCCAGTACACTCATGCAGATCAAGGCGCGGATGCTTTTACCCCGCTTTTCCAATCCTGAAGATGAGGATGTGGAAGATCCCCGAACCGAACTTGTCCGGAGACTCGTTGAATATCAGCAATTCAAAGAACTGGGTGAAGAACTGCGCCAGCTTGAGAGTCAATCCATCGGACATTTTCCGCGGAAACCGGACCTGAGCCATATTGATACATCAATCGATGCAGAGGAAGTGCTGCAAAAAGTGACCCTCTTCGATATTCTGGCCGCGTTTAAAAAAGTGCTGGATCGTCTGCCCGAGGGGCCTGCCGAACATCAGGTCAATAAACTGGAAGTGAGCATCAAAGAGCAGACAGAGTACATTTACAGTCATTTTATAAAAAAATCCAAAATCCGTTTTTCCGAATTGGCCGGGGGAATTCAGAAACGAATCGTGTTGATCGTAACTTTTCTGGCCATCCTGGAAATGATCCGTTCTCAGCAGATCCGGGTTTATCAGGAAGGTATTTTTGATGATTTTATCCTTGAAAAAGTGGAGTCTTGACAAGCATGGATATGACAGAACTGAATGCCCGTATCGTGGAAGCGCTGCTTATCGCGTCTGAAACACCGGTGACCCAGTCCAGACTAAATGAATGCCTGGATAAGGGACACCAGATAGACTTAGAGGAGACTGTGAATTATCTCAATGATCTTTATGAGGATCATGGACACAGTTTTTTTATCAAGGGAGTGGCCGGAGGATATCAGTTAGTCACAAAAAAAGATTATGAAGGATACATTCGCCGCTTCCTCAACCGTTCCGGCAGAATCCGCCTGTCCTATGCCGCCTTGGAAACGCTGGCCATCATTGCCTATAAACAGCCCGTCAGCCGGCCTGATATCGACGCCATCCGGGGCGTCAATTCAGAAGGTGTCATCAGTACCCTGCTGGAAAGGGATCTGATATCGGTCCAGGGAAGGAGTAACGCACCGGGACGACCTTTGCTGTATAGTGTGACTCAGGAATTTCTCCGGTATTTCGGATTGAATTCTACATCGGACCTGCCCAGACTGAAAGAACTGAAAGAAATCCTTCAGGCCCATTCAGAGAATTACGCATACCGGGAAGATGTCCCTGAAGAAATGATCAATATCCCGAAAGAAAAGAACGGAGACGACGGCGAAAAAACCGCTTCCGACAGTTAAAAAGGATGCACCATGAGACTGAATAAATTTTTAGCCCACAGCGGAGCCGGATCTCGGCGGATGTGTGATGAACTGGTTTTTCAGGGACGGGTAACAGTTAACAAGACGGTGATTAAAGAACCCGGAACCGATGTAGATCCTGATAAGGATGTTGTGACGGTGGATGGTGAACGGGTAGAGTTGAAAAAGGCGTATACATACATCAAACTTCACAAACCAGCCGGATATATCACGAGCCGGAAAGACCCCCACCACGACCGCACCGTCATGGATCTGCTGCCCCGTATCCTGGATGTGCGTCCCGTGGGGCGTCTGGATGTGGATACGACAGGTGTGCTCCTCATGACGGATGACGGGGATTTACTTCACAAGCTTACCCATCCCAGGCACGAAGTGGAAAAAAAATATGAAGTGTGGCTGAAATGGCCTCCGGGCAGTGGCGAACCGGAGCAAGATTTACCCCGGGGAATTGTTCTTGAAAACGGAGACCGGGTACAGGGTGAAGCCTATCCTCAAAACAGTAAAAAAACCCATTACATTGTGATACTCAGGGAAGGTAAAAAAAGGGAAATAAAACGGATATTTCGCTATTTCGAAACCCGGGTCATTCGGTTACACCGTTTTGAATTTGCCGGTATACGGGTGGATGATCTCCCGGAAGGGAAATGGAAAAAACTGACACCCGCGGAAATAAAACATTTAAAATCCATAACTAATAATTCTTAACTCTTTATAGAATGTCCAAATCAAATTAAAAGGGTGACACAGGTGTATGGAGTTTATTTTTTAAATGAGCGACCCATGGAGATGTGGGTTCTTATGATAATTGGGTGACAATGTCTCAGTAGGTTTTATGGTGAAAGGGCGACAAATGTGTCAGTAGGTTTTTATGGTGAAAGGGCGACAAATGTGTCAGTAGGTTTTTATGGTGAAAGGGCGACAAATGTGTCGCCCCTACTCAAAACTCTAACCCTCCACTCTAAAAAGGATATCCAATACTAACATGCGTCATGATATCCGATCGCTCAAAATTCTTGCCGATGGTGAGTATGACAGGACCGATGGGACTGTTATATCCGTAGGATAATCCGATTCCGTAATGATATTTGCCGAATTTTATTAGTTGGGATATCTCTTCTGAGATCATTCCACTGCTCAGGGTGGTAAAAATGTAGTTATTTTTGGAAAGCCTGTTCCGGAGGGAAAAAGAGAAAGCAGACAATTGAGTTCCCGTCAATTCCATAACCTGAAAGCCAAAGAGGGGAATAAAATTCAGGCTTTGAACGCCCGATCCTCCCATATAAAATTTGTGCAAATCCGGGATATGTTTTGTATCGGAAAATCCAAAATTAAGTGAACGGATAATAACGGCGTTTTTATTCAGGGGAATGGCTTTGTCAATGCGCAACGTGAATGTTGAGTAGGGATTGTAATGGAAACTTTGATCACTGGAATAGACCGAACCCACAATTCGCCGGATGAACACATCGGCATAAGCCCCTTCATCGGGGAAAAAACGGTCGTCGTAGGAATCGTGATGCAGGTGAAAAAAAGCGAAAGGAATATTGAAAGTCGATTCGGGATATGATCCGATAATTGTTTTGATACGGGTCAGTTCATTCTGAATGCCCAGGTGAATATACATATTGTCAGCAGGACTGGAATGGAGCATCATGGCTGCAAAGGCGCTCCGGAGATCTATTTCCTGTGTGCGTTTATGATTTTCATATAGATAGGCGGTAAAATTCTGAAGCTGAATGTTTATTCCCACGCCCGGGGCATATTTCCAGGATGTGTAGTAAAAAAGACTGCTTGTCAGGGCCGGATTGCCCCCCAACATCAGGTCCGTTGTAAATTTAGATCCGTCGATAAGAAAATTTCTGAAGGTTAAATTCAGCAACAGAAGCGATTTCAGATGGTCATCGTAGTGAATACCCACTTTCAGGAAGTTCGCCGAATTTTCCACGACCCTGACGATTAACCGGACACCGCCGGCACTCATGGGTTCCAGTTTATAATTCACCTGTTCAAAAAACCGGCTGCCGTATACCCGGTCAATGGCGTTTTTTAACTCTTCCGGTGTAATCCACTGGGGAGGTGAAATGCGAAGTTTGCTCAGAATAACATCCTCAGATACATCTTTAAGTCCCTTCAGGGATAAATCCCGGACATACAGGCGTTCAATTTGTGTTGTTGGAATAAAGCGGATTCCCTCTTTCTGCCGGATATTCAGAGAATCCGTCAACGCTTTTATCTGTGGCAAGGCCTCCAGGGCGGCTTTTTCTCCAACCCGGATCAGGGAATCCACAGCTTCATTTGTAAAATTTGCCGCTGTGAGTTTTCCAATGGCGGGTTCGATGAGAATATCTGCCTTTTTCTGCTCAATTTTATTGTTGGCATTGCTTTGAAAAAGGGCGGTTTGCCCCATAATAAGCAGCGCCGAAGAGAGCTGGGATCTGTCAAAAAGAGGAGTGGCCACATCTACGGCGATCGTGACATCCGCACCCATTTCCAGGGCATCGGAGACGGGGAGATTTCTCACAATGCCGCCGTCTACCAGGAGCCTGCCGTCTATTTCCACCGGGGTAAAGATCGAAGGAACCGCCATACTGGCCCGGAGAGCATCTGCAAGATAGCCGTCTTTTAGCACAACAGCTTCACCGGTTTCTATATCCGTGGCAATACAACGGTAGGGGATAGAAAGTTCATTGAAATCCTCGATATGGTGGACAGGTAATGTAAGATTGGAAAGTTTGTTGGAAATATTATGTCCGGCAATGAGTCCCAGCGGCAAGGTCACTTTCCCTTCTTTCAACGGAAAGGTGGCAATAAATTTTTCTGCGTCTTCCTTTTCTTCAATGGCAATGTTTTTTCGGGAAATCCAGTCTGAAAACATGAGTTCCCAATCCATCTCACGGGCAATACGTTCCAGAGCGTCGGCATCATACCCCATGGCATAGAGCCCGCCTATAATACTGCCCATACTGGTTCCCGTGATGATATCCGGCCGGATGCCTTCTTTTTCCAGGACTTTGATGACCCCGATGTGGGCCAATCCCCTTGCACCGCCTCCACTGAGGACGAGTCCTAATTTTGACTGACCAGACTGAAGTATACCGCTAAACAGCAAGATAAGAAAAAGGAGTCTGAATCCTTGTCTACACATTATTAATCCTTAAACAATTGTGAAAATATACAGGGTTTCTGACTGGAATTAAATCTTTTAAAATGTAAGATCCCGTTGTCATAAAGACAGGGAATAGATTGTTTTCACATCGTCACGGTTCATGGAACGGGGACCCTGGACAAACCCTTTCCGGTTCTGATTCAAAGAAAATACATGATCGGTCAGCATGTCAATATCCGGGTTCTGGATTTGTAAATCTTTCCAGGACAGGTCCCGGTCAATACTTTTTAAAAACGCGGTAAAGGTGTTGAGTGCTCCCCGGGAATCGGTCCCGTTGTAGCCGAAAACTTTTCCCAGTTTCAGCAATTTTTCCCGGCACACATCCTCAAAGGTTTTCAAATAGCGGGGAATCACAAAGGCCAGTGCTCGTCCGTGGGATATATTATAGACACCGCTCAGGGGGTGAGCCAGGGCGTGCATGGCATAGGGACCTTCCCGCCCGGCATCGTTCAGGTTCGATAAAGCCAGCGTGGCTGTCCAGGCAAAGGTCTCCCGGGGAAGGCGGGCTGTCGGATCCTTTAAAATATCCCGTATGGCTTCTGCTGCTGTTCGGGCCAGTAAAAGGGAGAGCCCGTCGTTCAAAGGGGCTTCGTCGCGTGTTGTAAAATAGGCTTCCAAAGCGTGGGAGATGATATCTACGGCACCATCTTTCAGATAATCCTCAGGGACACTCAGAGTCAGTTCCGGATCGATCAGAGCCACTTTCGGACGGGCAGCATAGCAGACAAAACCGGCTTTTTGCAGCGTCTCATCGTGGGTGATTACTCCATAGGCATTTCCTTCCGAACCGGTGGCACTTAACGTGGGGATTGCGATGACAGGCAGGGCATTGTTGACTGTCCGGTGAATGTGGACATAGTCCCAAATAGAGCCACCGTTTGCCGCTACAATGGCCGCCCCTTTCGCCGAATCCATGGCCGATCCGCCGCCGAGTCCTATAACTGCATGAACATTCAGATCCCGGGCCAGTTCGCCCGCCCGGTTGACCATGCTGACACGGGGATTGGGGGTTACCTGGTCAAAAACATCCACTTCAATCCCTTCCCGGGACAATGATTTAAGTACCCGCTCCAAGGTACCTGTCCGTACGGCACTTCCGGATGAACAGACAATCAGAACTTTATGGGCAATGCGCTTTGTTTCCCGTCCGATACGGTCCAGATCACCCCAACCGAAAACAAATCGGGTGGGGATATGTAATGTAAAGGGTCGCATAAAGCCTCCGGAGTTTATGAGAATTTATGATGGAGATTGGAGAATTGAAAATTGAGAATAGTATCTTGATGCGCTTGCATGTGACAATCTGATTTGTAATGAGTATCTCGTCATATCCGTTTTGTGACCTGCGTAATGACCGGGTTCACACATTGCCGTTTTATTGGGAATATTGTTCGAGTTAGGGATTCGTGATATATAGCCAGGTATGATATTGTGCATCAATTAACCCGTCCAATCGAATTCATAAATCATCATTTAATTCATTGCTCATCATTCATCACTCAATTTTGTATATTCTGAAAAATCGGAGAGTCTATGTCCGCATCACAAAAGAAAACATTTATCCTTGATACGAATGTGATCCTCCATGATTCCACCTGTATTCAGAATTTGCAGGAGCACGATGTGGTCATTCCGATTGTCGTGCTGGAGGAGCTGGACAATTTTAAGCGAGGGAACCAGATTATTAATCTGAATGCCCGGGAATTCACCCGTTTTCTGGACACTATCACTGGTTCGCAGATCTTCAAGGCCGGAATCCCTTTGGGTGATAAACGGGGGAAAGTCCGAATTACCATGACGCGTGAACTTCACCCCATACTCCGAGCCGTTTTTAAGGAGGACAATGCCGATCACAGGATTTTAAGTGCGGCCCTGGAAATTCAGGAGGCGCAAACATCCCGCCGGAATACCGTGGTTCTGATCAGCAAGGATGTCAATTTGCGGATGAAAGCCAAAGCCCTGGGACTCCATGCCGAAGATTATACAACGGACCGGATTGCCAGTGTGGACGAATTGTATACCGGCAAGGAGCTGATTATCGGGTATCCCGCTGATGAGATAGACAGGCTTTATAAACCACCCTACGAGATTCCTTCCGACAATACGAAAAAATATTCCACCGAACCGCCTATCCCGAACAAATATTTCATCCTCAAGACGGAAAATCACAGCGTACTGGCCCATTATCATGCAGGGAAAGACGTTGTGCAACGGGTGGACAAGGTTCATGCGTACGGAGTGAATCCCCGGAATGCGGAACAAACATTTGCCATCCATGCCCTGTTAAATGATGAGGTCTCGTTGGTAACCATGACCGGAAAGGCAGGGACGGGCAAGACTCTTCTGGCATTGGCATCCGCCCTGGAATGTAAAAGAAGTTATCGCCAGATTTACCTTGCACGACCAATTATTCCCCTGAGCAACCGGGACCTGGGGTTTCTGCCGGGAGATGTGAAAAGCAAACTGGACCCCTATATGCAGCCTCTTTGGGATAATTTGAAAGTGATTCAGAATCAGTTTGACGACAAAGATAAACAAAATGAGAAGATTAAAGAACTCCTGGAACTGGGAAAACTGATTATCACACCTCTGCCATACATCCGGGGACGGAGCCTGCAAAAAATCTATTTTATCATTGATGAAGCCCAGAACCTGACTCCTCATGAAATTAAAACCATCATTACCCGGGCAGGAGAAGGGACCAAACTGGTTTTTACCGGTGATATTTACCAAATTGATCATCCCTATCTGGATAGTCAGAGTAACGGACTCAGCTTTCTCATCGACCGAATGAAAGGTCAACCGCTTTATTCGCACATCAACCTGGAAAAAGGCGAACGGTCGGAACTGGCCGAGCTTGCCTCAAATCTGTTATAAAGGAGCTTTACATGAAATTTTTTCGCGGAGTATTCGCTGCTTTCTTTGTTTGGGCTGTTTTTTTACATGCATATACCCCAACCCATCCCTGGCTGACTGACCCTGAAAATACACGTCCCCATCTGGACAGTCTGGCCATGTTCTGGGAAGGGACCTTCAACACGGAGAAAGGTGCTTTTTATACAGAAATAAAGCGCAATGGAGATATTGAAACCAAGTGGGGTACGGCTGATTATGCAAGCACCCTGACTCAAAGCCGAAATGCCTATGCCATGATCCGGATTTTTATGGTGAACGGCGATACAAGTTATTTAAACATGGCTGAAAGGGCACTCCGTTTCATGCGGGCTCATGCCTGGGATGAAAGCCGGGGCGGGTGGTATACGGTGGTAAAAATGGACGGATCGGTCCCCTATCCCAACGACCGAAAAACCATTTTCCAAAACCTGTATGCCCTTCTTGGCCTCACCGCTTACTGGGAATGTACCCGGGATCCTGAAATCAAAAGCTGGATTGACGAAACCTTTGATGTACTGGAAAACAGGATGTGGGATACCTTGCATGACGGCTATTTTGAATATGCCAATGCCAACTGGTCTTATCCCAAGGACAAAAGTTTCAACGGCATTGTAGATGCCATCACGACACATCTGGTAACCTTCTCCATGTACGACCCCGAAAGCCGGTATATGTCCCGCTGGCTTGAACAGACAGAGTTGATTCTTACAAAGCTGGTTCCTACCATTACACCGGATGCGCCCTTTTTCAAGGAATATTTCAGTTCTTCCTGGGGAGATGGAAGCACCGATCCCAACCGGGAGGAATGGGGCAACAGCGGTCACATGAATAAAGCTTCATGGTGCCTGGCCAGACTTTACCGGTTTAATCCCCAGGAAGCCTATCTGGAGGCAGCGGAATTGATTACCGGGAATATGTATGACTATGCATTTGACAATGAACACGGGGGTATGTGGGGAGCTTTCAACCGTTCGACAAATCTGCCGAACTGGAACTGGAATAAGTCCTGGTGGGAACAGCAGCAGGCGGTAATGGCCGGTTTGCAACTCTACGATCTGACGGGAAAAGATGTCTATCTGCAAATGGCCGATTCCACCCTTCATTTTTATACACGCTTTCTCGTGGATCATCAATACGGAGGAGTATTTGCCGAGGTGAGCAATGACGGGCGGACCATTATAAACGATGGGAAAGGCGGCGGATGGAAAGCAGGCTATCACTCGTCGGAATATGCCTATTATGTGTATCTGTATCAATCTCTGTTAAATTTGAACCGACCCGTTACACTTCATTTCCGCCCCCATGAATCTGCTTTGAACTGTCAGAAACTCAAACCCTTAGCCATTGAGGATGACCGACTGTGGATAACGGCCGTGGAAAGAAATGGCGAATCCTGGAAAACATTTGGAAAAGATTTTGTGGATTTCAGTCACGCAGAACCGGGAGATGTGTTTACCGTGACCTTTTCTCCCGATAGTACGGTACAGTATGTGGGAACCCGTGAGATATACCGGCCCAGGCATTATGCCCTGCAGCAAAATTATCCCAACCCGTTTAATGCTACTACGGTGATTCCGTTCACGATGGATAAAGAAGGGCAGGCAGAACTGACGATTTATCAACTGGACGGAACTTTTGTTCAACGGATATTATGTACACGATCCGCCGGTGAACAGACTTTTACCTGGAATGGGACCGATGCTTCCGGTCGGGATGTCGCTTCGGGTATTTACGTGTATCAGCTCAGAATAAATGGCCGACATGCCGGAACAAGAACGATGGTAATGATGAAATGAGTTGAGAGTGGAGAGTGATGAGTAGTGAGTTGGAGTTTTGAGTTGAGAGTTTGGATAGGTGCGTTAATTGACCCACTCAACCCAAATTCATTCATTATTCATTCAATTCAGCACTCAGCATTCAGTATTCAGTATTCATTTTATTAGCGCCATTTTGCGGGTTTTTATGACTCCTCCGGCAGTCATCTTACAGATATAGATGCCCGAGCTGTAGTGTGAAGCATTAAAGGGAATGCTGTAGGTACCGGCCTCTAAGAAGTTGTTCAGAAGTGTCGTTATTTCTTCTCCCCGGACATTGTAAATCGTGAGGGAGACCTGTTGCGCTTTGGGAATGGAGAATGACAAAGTGGTTTCCGGGTTAAAGGGATTAGGATAGTTGGGATAGAGGACCGGCGTATCAGGGATTGTAACGCCCGGATTATCAATAGATGTGACCGGCGGATATATGACACGGAGATTGTCAAACCACAAGGTACCCGTTGCCATTTCATCTGCACCCACGGTGGTCCCCAGGCGGACTTGTATCTGTTTGATCCGGACAGGCCAGGTGATTTCATAATCGCCGTCTACTGCCGATAATTTGTCAGATGGAAAGGCCATGGGTACAAATTGCGTAGCATTCATGGCGTAATCGGAAACGTAGGTTCTGAAGAGATTTCCGTTTACATCCTCCACAATCAGATACAGCTTATGTCTTTCTCCGTCGGAGAGGATATCTACTACAAAGGAATCGGGAATGCCGTTGACAAAAATATCCGTATTCAGGTAGAGCCAGCTTCGTTCAGTACTCAGGCGGATAAATCCGTAATCCGCCCGGATTACGGCGTCCCTGTCCCCCAAAGGTGAGGGTTCAATACTGATCTTTGTGGAATCCATATCGATAAAATCACCGGAAACCTGCCATCCGCTGATTTGATCCATGGGATCAAGAACGACGGTTCCTTCGCATATTTTTACGGTTACCCGGGCCGTATCGGACCAGTCTTTAAAACAGGCAATCACATCGGTCACCCCTTCGCTGATTCCATAAAAAGTCCCGGTGGAATCAATCTGTCCCACATCAGGATCTGTCACACGCCAATGGTATTCTGTACCGGGGATGCTGTGGGCTATATTCCATTCATCATAGATACGGACCTTAAAATTCAGTGGGTTGATGGTATCAGCCATGGCCAGGGCAGGGGAGAGGGCGATGCCGGTGGCCTGTTTCATACGGATGGAGGCTGTATCTTTCAGAGTAAGGCTGCCTGTTTCATATTCAGAGATGATACATACCGTTGTATCAAAGCCCAAAACTTCAAAAGTGTTGTCGGAAACCTGTTTTATAAGTGTGGTGTCAGTTGAATAGAAACGAATATTTTCCGGTGCGATGTCCGATGGGAAAAAGTTTGAGGTCCATCCGCCGGCTTTGAATGAGAGGGTTTCGTGGTAAAATAAATTGTGATAATCGGGACGGATCTGAATATGGGCCAATTTTTCACCCGGCGGAATATTGCTTACCGCCACCAGGGCATTCACAACGGATCGTTCCCTGCCGTCGGAGGGACTGTTTTCAATGTTTCCTCTGACCCACATTTCCGTTGAGCCGCCGCCGTCAAGATTCATACCCCAGGCTACACCCTGCGATATCATAAAATCGGCTAATTCGGGCAGACTCATTCCCCGGCTGAAGGACTGGCGGCCGTCGACCGTTATAAAAAAGACACGGGTACTATCTGCGGAAAAACCGACAGCCGTCCTGGGATGGTAATCTGTGGCAAAGGTTGCACTACCGCCTTCTTCGCGGTATCCCTCCAGAGCCCGGTTTTGGCCGTCTTTCACAATCCGTGGAAATCCCCCGATCAGCTGGATTGTATTCGCCAGGGCGCCATCCAGGCCAAGCCAAATGCTGACGGTCTCACCGCTGCTTGCCAGAGCCTCCAAGGCTGCCGCCTGGGTACCTGTTGCCGATATAACGGCCATTGTGTCGCTTAGAGTTAATGACGAAGGATTGGGACTTACCGCCCATACCTGACAGATAACTTCTGCGTTTATCTGCCAGCCGTTACCTGTATCAGAGGGTTTTACAAGAAGCCCGTAACCTGATGAAACGGCCGGAGGATTTGAACCATAAAACCGGTTGTAAAGAATGATTTCATCCCCGCCGGATGTCCGGTTTATGCCATGGATGTTTAATGTGTCGGTCCCGTTTGTAATCCAGGCATGAAACCGGTTGGTTGAAATAGCCGGTTTATTATCCCGGTTCAGGCTGAAGGCGGACCAGTATACCGGATCTGCCGGATTGAGATTTTCTTCCTTTACCATGATGCCGTCGAAAACCTGGTTATTAATGCTGCCGCTTGCATTAAAATAATCCCCGTTTATGGCTCCGATGGCCCTTTCTCCATATTCTGCCGCATAGGATGAAACAGTGTGAGTTTGGGATTTTACCCCGATTTTTACCGCATGAATTTCAGTATAGGGTTGAGTGAAACCCGGTGCCCGGGTCATATCCAGCTCCAGCACATCGAGGGTCCACGGTACGGTGGGTTCAATGATTTTTCGGTGAATTGCTCCGGGACCCACCCGGGTTGTGGAAAGAGTAATAAAATGATGTTCTGAGATAAGGGGACAGGTTCCTGTCAGCAGGATAAGAACACCCAGAAAAATTTTTCTCATGTTGACTTCCTTTTATTTTAGCAGGAGTAGTTTACGTGATATCTGGCGGTTCCCGTTGGTCAGACGGTAAATATAAATACCTGACGACAAGGGTTTATTTAAAACAGACGTATCCAGTTCATACTCATAATTGCCGGCACCTTGTTCACTGTCTATGAGTCTGGCAATTTCATGACCGCGAATATCATAGAGGATGAGTGAGACATGCCCCTTTTCCGGAAGAGTGTAGCGGATATGTGTAACCGGGTTAAAAGGGTTGGGATAATTTTGTGAAAGAGTTAAGGTCTCAGGCATGTTTTTCTCATCAAGGGGGATTGTGTGGACGTAATCCGGGTATAAAATTCTCAGGTCATCAAAATAGAGGGAACCGGAATTTACCACGCCAATTCCTTCGCTGATACCCAGCCGGATACGAATTTCTTCGAATTGTATGGGGTAGTTGAAAGCAAATCCTGCTTCGAGGGGACCGAAATTTTCTGTAAGTCCCTGAACGGTGACAAATTGGGTTGAATCCTTCTGATCGCCGGGGACGTAAGTTCGGAAGTATTCACCGTTGTCGTCACTGACGACAAAATAGATGCGGTGGCGATAACCGTCGGATTTGAAATCGGCTTCAATGGCTTTGGGTACGGCATAAATGGGAATGGATTTTTTCAGATACAGGTAACTACGCTCGGTATTCGACGCAGTGAAGGCATAGTCCACTCTCATACATCCGTCTCCTGAAATTCCCCGGGTGCTGTCGAATGATATTTGACAACTTTCTTTGTTGATTAACAGCCCGTCTAAGGTCCATCCGCCTACGGATGATAATTCGTCCAGGATAAGCCGGCCGGATCCGATCTGAACCTCTATGGTGACAGTATCTGCAAGCGTTCCGTAACGTGCTGTAACCTGGCAGAAGCCTTCAGCGAGTCCCCTGAAAACACCTGTGGAATCCACCGATCCGATTTCCGGATTCAGAGACGTAAAAATATAGTCCGTGGGTGGGATATCCTGTGTTATGCCATCTTCGTCCACTGCCTGTATGGTCAGGGTAAGGGGACGGGTGTTGTCGGTTACAACCTGGTCCGGTGCCAAACGGATCAAATCGATTTTTTTCAGATAGATAAAAGCCGAATCTTTGAACCCTTCATAATTCACATAAATGTATCCGCTGTCCGCGACACCTTCTGCAATAAACTGGAAGTTTTCATTGATTGAACCCAGGCGTTCATCGACCTGATATATCAGTTTTTCAGGGTTTAGTGCCAACGGATCAAAGTGTCTGCTCCAGCCCGTGGTTTTCAGGGCTTTCACATTGCCTTTAAAAAGGCGCAGATAATCGGGGCTTATTTGAATCGTATTCAACACTGTATCCTTATCGGCAGATGACACAACGAGCACGGCATTGGCAACAGACCGTTCCCCTCCGTCGGAAGGTGTGTTTTTAACTTCATTCCGCACAATCATGGTGGTTGAGCCCCCGCCGTCGAAATTTACCGCCTGATAAACTCCCAGTTCCTGAATCAAAAAATCCGCCAGTTGTGTCAGATTCATTCCGATGCTGTGAGAAGACCGTCCATCGACAGTCACCAGAAAAAATTTTGTACTGTCTTCCGAAAATCCGCCGGCTGTCCGGGGATGCCGGTCCGGTGCATGACTGGGACCTCCCTCTTCTGTATAACCCTGTACGGCATAATTTTGTCCGTTTTTCACAATTCGGGGATAGGCCCCCATGAGGGCGGTAACGTTGGGCAGACCGGGTGTCATATTCAGGATCAGTTGAAGCGTATCACCCACCGACACATAATTTTCCAGCCAGGTTTTGGATGTGCCGTGGCCGGACAATACGCCTTCTCCTTTCGGAATGGCCATACTTCCCACATTCATGCGTTTTTCACGGGCAATGACAGTCAGGGTATCGTTGACAGCCCAGCGGGAACCTTCCGCCAGTTCAACCCGGATTTCCGTTCCCCATTCATTGGTGCCTGTGTTGGAGCCGTAAAAGCTGTTATAAAAAACCAGTTCATCGGTATAGCGGATATCGTTCGCTCTGTGGACCGGATTGGTCAGGGTGTCTTTTATGACGCTCCCGGAGAATTGAATAATGCTGATAAACGGTTTATTGTTTTCTGTGACGGCAAGATTGCTTCGGGGGGTTGTGTGAGCGCGGACAATTTGTCCTTCAGCGACCTGAGGATTAATGGGAATCCCCCCTGAACCGTAGAAGTCCCCATTGACAGCAGCCAAAACCTGATGACCCTCATAACTTTTCCGCGCTGCCATGGAGCTGGTTGTTTCATATCCGTTGATTTGATCATTGGCTTTGGCTGTCTCTACGGATACAGCCGGATGGGTCAGATCTATTTCAACTACATCCAGACTCCAGGGGACTTTCGGGGCGACGATGCGTTTATACACCATTCCAGGCCCGAATTGTGTCGTTTCATGGGTTTCAAATCGAACTTGTCCGTTCAGTGTTGTCAGTAAACCTATAATTCCCACCAAAGTCATCAATCTTTTCATATTACTATCCTCCAATTTTCTAACGTATGAGCCCATGAACTATTTGAATGCTATAAAGCAGTGCCGGGATATCCCATAGACTCACATTTATTCATCAAATAACAAGCTAAAATCAAACTGGGGTGCCGAATGGGTGAGAGAACCGGATGAAATAAAGTGGACACCTGTTTCCGCAATGGCCCGGACTGTTTTCAGGGTTACATTTCCGGAGGCTTCAAGGGCGATGGAAGCCGGACACATACGGACGGCTTCCTTCATGTCCTCAAGGGAAAAATGATCCAGCATGATCATATCGACGGGATAAGCGCAGGCTTTCTGAAACTCTTCAAGGTGTGTCACCTCAATTTCTGTTTTGACAGGATTGGGTCTTTTCTGATTCCATGCCAGAGCTTTTTTCAGGGCGATTTCAAGATCACCTGTTGCCCGGATATGGTTTTCTTTGATCAGAATCATGTCCCACAGTCCGCCCCGGTGGTTATTTCCCCCGCCGCAGGTCACGGCATATTTCTCCAGGGACCGGAACAGGGGTGTTGTTTTTCGGGTGTCTAATATACGGCACTTTGTATGTGAAATTTCCCGGACAAAGGCACGGGTGAGAGTGGCAATGCCGGAAAGGTGACCCATAAAATTCAAAGCAGTCCGTTCGGCCGAAAGAATTGAGGACGCGGAGCCTTTTAACGTCAGGACCTTCTCTCCGGAATGAAGGGTGTCCCCGTCCTCTTTCAGACAAATGACCGAAAGGTCGGGGTCCAAAAATTGAAAGACCTTGCGGGCAACGTTAATACCGGATAAAATCCCATGTTGTTTAGACACAATGTGTGCTTCAGCCGCATGATGAATATCCAGTGCCTCACATGTGATGTCACCGTCCTGAATATCCTCTGCCAGTGCATCACCGATCATCGATTCCAGAGAAGAAGTTTCCATGAACATATTCATCATGATAAAATCCTGTTTTTTTATCGAATCAATTTAATAAATCTTGCAGGAGGATAAAAGATCAGAAGGAATGTAATTTGTTCAGGTAAAAGAAAAGGCGGTCTGATGAGATCGCCTTTTCCGGGTATGTAGGTGAGAATTTAATCGTCCCAGTCGTGTCCTCTTCCGTGTCTGCCGAACCCTTTGGGTCCGCCCATGAAGCGATTACCCATGCCGGCTCCTTTGGCTCGATGCCCGATTCCCATGAGCTTGTAGTTTTCCTTGCCAACGATTTCCCGGACTTTCAATTGGTGTTTCAAACGAAGATCGCTGAGTTTGGTTTTTATCTCATTGATTTCCTTGTTTTTTTTCAGCAGCGCCTTTTCACTTTCACCTTTTGTAATCATTTCCCGCAATTCGAGCATTTTGATTTTCAGGTCGCTGTGATAAGGAATCACTTCCTTCTGATGATCCAGCCGGAGTTCCTGAAGTTTTGTAACCTGTTCATCGGTCAGATTCAGTCGCTCTTGTATCATCATTCCCGTTCCCGGTTGTCCGCTTTTCATTCCCTGCATCTTGCCCATTCCCTGGGCCCAGACCGTTGTTACGGTGAGCAGGGTGATCATGAGGATGGTGATTTTTTTCATGGTCTTCTCCTTTTATTATAGTGTTCAGTTTGTTTTAATCTCATCCGGAGCTGTTTGCGGAATTCCTCGTCAAAAAAGAGGAGTTTTGCCCTTTGAGAAGGACTTAAAACGGGTTTCAGCTCCAGGATAAAGTTTTCCTTTTCTTCCAGAATTTCTTTTTCAATATTTTGAAGCGCTGAAAGAGTGGTTTCCAGATCTTTTTCCGAATAGGTATCACTCCCGGCCTCCTGATTGGTTTTATCACACAAGGCCCGAATTTTATCATAGCAGGCTTCCATTTTATCCTGATGGCTGCGCATCATGGGAAAAAACGTCTCGGCCTGTTCGGGGCTGAGTTCAAGATATTCCGTCATGTGATAAATCATCATACTTTCCATCCGTGGATTAGATGGCATCATGGGATGATGCATTTGTGCCGCCAGTGGGAGGGAAAGAATCATAATCAACAGAATGGTTTTTACAGATGTTTTCATATTTCACCTCAATTTATGGTGTATTCATCCATCAACTCATCCAGTTGATAGATGTTTTCCGTTTCAACCAGGTATTCCAGAATGGCTTCGCGGGACACATCGAATTCAATGGTTTGTGTTGCTTCCGGATAGTAGTAACCTGCCAGTTCGGAAGGGATGTCCCACGAAGAATGCTGTGGATTCCACGGTTTTGTCAGGGTGAGGACAAGAACGGCAGCTGCCGTTGCAGCGCCAAGACTGACGCGCTGAAGAAAAGTCCGCCGGTGTATGCGGTTTACCTGATTCAGTATTTCATCGCAATGTTCTGCTGAACCGGGAGGACAGGGAAAGGCATTATTCAGGGCCTTATCCAGTTTGCTTAAGATGTATTGGTCCTGCTGTTTCATGTCAGCACCTTCTTTAATTTTTGTATACCCTTGTGATACGAAACTTTGGCACTGTTTTCCGTGGTTGAAAACAGTGTTGCAATCTCTTTGTATGATAATCCGTCCATCCGGGCCGTGAGCACACTGCGTTCAAGGGGGGAAAGCAAGCTTAGCCATTCCTCTTTGAAATCAGGGAGTGCATCTTCATTTGTCTCGGGAAGATTTTCAAAGCTTCTCTCTTCAAACTCGTTCCAGCGTCCGGACTGATCCCGTTGGACAAAATTGTATGCTTTATTCATGGCAATCCGTCTGAGCCAGGTTGCAGGAGAGGATTCACCGCGAAAGGTGTGCATCTTTTTCCAGGCCGTGATGAAAACCTCCTGTACACAATCCAGTGTGTCATCTTCGTTGCCTGTAATGCGGATCACTGTGCTGTAGATCATATCATAATACTCCCTGAGCCAGATCTCAAATTGTTCTTTTTTACGCATTGCCATCCTTTGCTGCTCAATTGTTTGACACAGATTGTTGGAAAAGGTTAATGGGAGAGGTGGAGGAGTGAAAGAGTGAAGAGGAGAGAGGAGGTGAGGGTGCGAAAATACGAAGGAATAAAAACAAGATATATTAAAAATAATATAATCTTGCATTTGATTGCCGGCGGGATTATTTTATCCCCGGGGGCTCACACACATAATCATCTTCCTATATAGTGAGATAAGAATTTTATGAATATGTATTTCCTATGTATTGACCCAACCCATGACTCCATAAATCCATGAATTCATAAACCCCTGAATTCAACCCCAACTCAGCACAGTGACAGAGCGGGCTGTTGAAAGCAACTATATCGAGGGACATCACTCATCATTTTTTTTAAGGAATCCCGGCAAAATCAGTATAGAAGCCAATAAGCACATGCCTGTCCCTATGAAAAGGGCTATGCCGAAACTGCCGAATCCCCGGTAGGTGGCAAAAACCAGGCTGCCGAAACTGAGCATGGTGGTAAGGCTTGTAATGATAACCGCCTTCCCTGTACTGGCGAAGGCGTGATAGATATTTTTTTCGATATGCCAGCGGTGGATCAGGTGGACACCGTCATCGATTCCGATTCCGACGATGAGGGGAATGGCCATGATATTTAAAAGATTGATCTTCAGTCCCAGAAGCCCCATGAGTCCGGTCGTCCACAGAATGCCGACTACCATGGGTGTCATGGCCAAAATGGCATCCCGGAAACGGCCGAAATCCAGAAGCAGTAAAAGAAAGACAATACCCAGTGTGAGCAAGACTGCCCGTTTGCCGTCTTTCCCCATAATGATCATCAGCCGGTTCATCAGGAGTGGTAACCCGGAAATACGGGGGGATATCTCCTGCAGTTCCCGGGAAAAATTCTTAATGTTTTGCTCATTCCAGATATTTCCCTTGGGATAAATGGTGATAAGAAAGAGGTTTTGGTCGTCATTAACGTATTTCTCCCGGATCATGGGGGGAAGCATATCCAGCGTGATTTTCTCCGGGTTGGCCATACGAATCACCCGTTCACGATACTGGCGTCGGAAGGTGCGTGAAAAAGGTATCAGGTTATCCGGCATGCTTTCCATTTCACTCAGGCTGGAGATAAGTTGTGACAAATTCCCTTTTATGTTTTCTTTCGTGGGGTGTCCTACCAGTCTCATGGCTTTCCGATCCAACAGATCCTGTCCTCCCACAAAAGCCATATCCTGCATCTCAATAATGTTCATTTCCAGTCTCATCAATTCTTCCAGAAAGGCATCATACTCATCAGGACCTACAAAGCCCTCGGGTGAAGCAGATTTCATGATAGTCCGGATTCCCGATGCAATTTCCGCCCGTTTCATCTGGTTTTCCTTTGGTGGAATATAATCGGTGAGGGATTCCACAAAACTCACACTGTTTAAGGCTCTGGCTTTTTCGGTAATGATTTCATTTTCCTGGAGGGTGGTTGCCGTGATATTCCCCATATCCATGCTCATGTTGAATTTCTTGATAAGGGTGTCTTGAAGCATGATGGATTTCAATCCCTCCGGTTCCAAATTCAGATAGTTATAATCTGTTTTCAACCGGGTTGTCTGCCAGATGAAAAGGCCGGTCACCACAATCAGGGCTCCTATGCTGAAGCGCTGGTGATTGTGAATGGTTTTGGCCAGTCTTCCGATAAAGCCGTAGGTAATATCCCGGGAAATCCGGTGTTCTTTCTTTCTGCGGAGCCACACTTTGTTCTGAATCATGAGAAGGGTTGGCAGAGTAAGGATGGTAGAGATCATGATAATAATCAATCCGATTCCACAGACCAGTCCGAATTCGGTAAAAGCCCGGCTCCTGCCGATCATCAGTGTCAGAAAAGCGGCAGCGGTAGTGAGTCCGCCGGTGATAATCCCTTTCCCGACTTTTTCCAAAGTGCTGATGATGGCTTCTTCCGCTTTGACCCCCAGGTTTCGCAGTTCCGTGTAAACACTGATAATATGGACCGAAAAGTCGATGCCCAGGCCGATAAGAATAATAGCCATCATAGCTGTAAACATATTGAGAATGCCCACCATCAGGTATGAGAGCCCCATCGCCCATATTACACCGATCAGCAGATTGATCACAGCCAGGACAGGCGCGCTGACCATACGGAATGAAACCATAAAGAGGAGAAGGACAGCGACAATGGCAATCATCGTCAGCGTCATGGAATCCTCCATTGCGGCATCCATTTCATCCCGCCCCAGTGTCATGGAGCCGGTAAGCCCGACAGTGACATTATAGTCTTCAGCTTCCTTTTCCAGCAGTTCTTCCAGCCCGTTTACCGCCGGCATAAGCCAGTCCATATCCAAGATATTAAAGGAGGGAATAACCATGAATAAAAGCAGATCCCGTTCGGGAGAAAAAAAATAGGGAGAACCGGTTGTTATGGCATCCACGGCTAATTGTGCCTGCTTTTCCGGTTCATTTCCGAAAAGCCCGTCTTCAAGGGCGTCGGTAAACAGTTCAATTTCATCCAGAAACGCAACAGCTTGTTGTTCCCGCAGGGTCGTGGATATTTTTTCTTCGCTTTGGATATATTCCTTTTCCAGAGAATTATTCAGGTTCGTGAGAAATTCTCCAAGTCCCGGATTTAAAAAGAGCCCCCGACTGTTTTCCATATCCTTTGGCTTGATGAGCATGAGTCCGTGATTTTGGAGGAAATCCGGCGGCACTTTGTAATCCACCCGTTGAAAATACCCTTCCGGTTTGGGATCCGTGAACCCTTTTCTGACTTTTTCGAGAGCCTGCTCATGTTGCCGACGGACCTTATCGGATGCTTCGGTGACAATCCAACTGTCAAAGTTTTCAATTTTAGGGACCACGTGTTCCACATAGGCGATCAGATCATCCGGATTTCCCTGAGCCGTCACGATAATATTTGATGCCCCTTCAAATTCTTTCATGATCAGGTTGTATTCTTCCACAATGGGTTCATCTTCAGGAAGAAGAATATTCATGTTCATATTCATTTGAATCCGGGAAGAAAGGATGCCGAAAACAACGGTCAGGAGAAGGATAACGGCGAAAAGGATCCAGGGATGATACGCTGCAAAGCGTCCGGTTGCTTTTAAAAGTCGGTTAATCATGGAGAATCTCCTTACAGTGCCACATGATCATGATATGGAGTTATTTAAAAGTAAACTTTCAGACGGATTCGGGCGGCCGCTTTCTGGGCGCCGAATTCCGTGTCCTCGTCACCTACAAACCAGGAGCCCAGAATGTCCGTCTCTATGTTGTTGCCGAGGGTTGTGGACAATTGGAAGTTCAGGACTGTGCTTTGATCATTGAGATTGCTGATGATAAAGGCGGTGGAGGTTGTCAGATCCGTCACAGGATACATGGCCTGGAAAAAGAGGTAATCCCGGTTAAGGCTGCGGGTTGTGCCGGATATATATTGAATAAAGTCGTTAAAAACAAGTTCGTTTTTTTCTTTGCCAAAGTCGCTGTGAAAGTATTCGGCCATGACAAAAAGGGAGTTATCAAAGGTATAATCAATACCCAGCAGATATTCAATGTAGTGCTCACCGGATGTAAATCGTACCGTTTGTTCAGGGAAGAATGGCATTTTGATACCTTCGGGTTTCTGTATGGAAAAAGCCGGATTGTTGAGCCGGTTGTAGGCATATTCACCGTGCAGGCCTATGCCCGCAATATCGGCCGAAAAGGCCGTTCCCGCCATAAACCGTTTATAGGTCTGCTCCCAGGGGAAGAAATAGGGTTCATAAAATCCCGTTTCCGTCCAGGCATATTGTGCAATATTCAGACTTACATCCAGGGCGGCTGTAGTCTGGCGGATCCGGGCATACCAGGTGGTATGATCCAAATCCTCTTTCGGCCGGACTGCAATAAAAATACTGTTTCCTGTTTTCGGGTAAATATCCAGTCCTAACGCCATAACTCCCGTTTGTTCATATCCCGGATCCATGATATCTTTTACATTGAAGATATCGGTGGGATTCCAGACATAGCCGGTTCCGGGAGAGATTTGCTGTTTCCCCAGGGTGAGTCTGAATTTATTCCCGTAGAGTTGGAGAAACATATTGTCAAGATAGACGGTATCCCGGAATGTATAGGGAATTTCGCCGGGATAGGTTGATGTTGAATCCTGCGCCGGAGGAGTTAAAAGTCCCTCAGGAAGATAGTCTAACAAGTTGAAGGTTGTTTCTCCCCACATGTGTTTGGCATTGACATTGACACCGATCCGGACATTTTCCCCGGGATTGGTTTCCAGGTCCGCCCGGAGTTTGTGATAGCCATACAGAATGGATTCGCTCTGAAGGATGGCCCCATCTGCCTGACTTTCAAAATAACCGTACCAGTTTACACCAGCATAGGTCATCCCTGCTGTCAGCAGGAGGACGAATAGTATTTTTGGCGCCTTCATTTTATATCCTTTATTTTAGTCGACAGTTGACAGTTGACAGTCGGCAGTGACTCCCAACCATCCAATCCCCTGTGAGATACGCTGCGCTCATTTCACGGGGCAGGCAATCATCTTTTCAAGTAACGCGTGACGCGTAACGTGTAAGAAAGGGGTTGAGAAAAAAACAGCTGGTCTGTAATCATCGACCCTCGCCCCTCGCTACTCGCCCCTCGCACCTCGATACTCGCACCTCGCACCTCGATACTTACCATCCAATCCCCTGTGAGATACGCTGCGCTCATTTCACGGGGCAGGCCCCAATCATCCAATCTCCCATCCTTCCCCGGTCATCGAGTAGAATGCCTCAGGCGGTCGCATCGAGATGCTGAGTCTCTGTGCCCTTTGTGGAAGGATCATTTTACAAGATTCCGTTCGCTGAAAAATGATTCGGGATATTCCACGTCGTAGGTGACTTCGGTGTATTCCATGGTGGTTTCAGAGGATTCCAGGTGATTTTTCATTGTCATTTTCATTGGTGTCGGGATATCCTGAATTATTTCAATATCGGAGAGGATTAATGATTTCAACAGGATGGACGGGTCCTCGTAATAATCGATGCGGCGGGGACAGAAATCTTCCTGTCCCACAAAGCAAATGAGTTTCTGATAGGTCTGGTTGCTTGATTTGGCTGTCATTTCCAGCACATAGCAGGGTTCTCCCTCTGCTTTTCCCATTCCCTTAAGGATTGTCTCGTAATCCTCTTTCCAGGTGTCTCCGCTGCCCATATCTTCGTAGGTGAAATCAGAGCCTTCAAATTTTTGTTTCCGGGCGTGGGAAGCAAGTTTCCGGACACGGTTTGTCCTTTTGTTGTACATCCAGATATTATCGGAAAAATCCGTCATCATCATGGCATTTCCCCGGACCCGGGCCGGTTCCAGGTAGCGCATGATCACATTTTTTCCGCCCTGGCCGGAGAAGGACTCATATTCCAGTGTCCGGTTTTTCCCCGTTGTGGTGAGAATGGTTTGCTTCATTTTCGCGTGGGAGAATTCAGGATTCATCACTTCCATCATTTTATCCAGGATTTCAGGTCCCGTCATATCCTGTCCCGGCAGTATGGATGCCGATAGTAAAAAAACAAGGATTGCGACTGTTCGTTTTTTCATGATTTTTCCTCCCGGGACCGGTTTTCGATGCCCAGTCCCCGTTTTAAAAATTTTTTGGTGATTTCACGCATTTTTATGGGATCGTACCGTGTATGCAACATAAAATAGTAATTGGTGATTCCATCAAGGGCGGAAAGAAGCAGGTAACTTTTTAATTTGGTATCGGTGATGTCCTGATCTTGCTCTTGTGAACCGGGTATGATTTCAAACATCGGTTCAAAGAGTGTAAACATTTGATCTGTAATATCTTCCAGAAGTGAGTGGGAATGTCCGTTTCTTTTTTTTCGGAGGATGTAGAGGAAGATTTCATACAGGATGATCCACTCATATTCATCCGGGTGTGTAATGATGTAATCCCACTGGTCGAACATGAGATCCACCATGTTATCAAAGCGTTGGACGGGATCGGATTCTTTTTCCAAAGCCTTCTTCATGTTTTTGGATGTGCTCAGAAAGAATTCATACAGGACTCCTTCAAAGATGGATTCTTTACTGGGGAAATACTCGTAGACCGTCCCCTTGGCCACTCCGGCCTGCCGGGCGATTTTATCTACCGTCCCTTTTTGGAGCCCGTCCCGGGCGAATACATCCATGGCCGCTTTGATGATCCGCGCTTTTTTGCTGCTGTCTTTCGGCATTGCCGACATGATTTTCTCCTTTTTAACATGACTGACTGGTCAGTCAATTAATGTTAAAGAAAACAGGTTATATTAGTCAATAGGAATTTTTTACGTTTAGACGTTCAGACGTTTAGGCGTTCAGACGTTTAGACGTTTAGACGTTTAGACGTTTAGGCGTTTAGACGTTTAGACGTTTAGGTGTTCAGGCGTTTAGAGGGCGTGGTATAGCCCCGGGCTTCGGT